>JAPYTO010000049.1:0-23057 GCA_029941865.1 Fuerstiella sp.
CCCGTCACCCACGCCCGCTTCGGCTCCCAGACCTGCAGACGCTGCTGAGCCAGAAAGGCCTGTTCAACGGCCTTGGCAGCACAGCTCATGGGTTCTGTCAGCACATGCAGGTGCTTCAGACCGACGGGCATTCGCACAATGAATTCTTCATCGTCAACAAAATATTCAGTCAGATATCCGTGGCGCAGATTGATTCCGCGTTCGTAGTATTGCTCTTCGCTGGTGATATCGGAACGGCCGATCCTGTCGAAAATGGATCCACCAGGTCGACGAACGGTACACGTCACATAATCACCAGGCTGCACCTTCCTGACGGCCGAGCCAACCTCTTCCACAATGCCAAAGCACTCGTGGCCGATCACGAGGAAGTCGTAACCTTCCGGAGCATTGCCATACAATGCGTCATTGATTTCGCGGTCAGTGGCGTCGACACCCACCTTCAGCACACGAACAAGCACGCCGCGATCATCAGGAATATCGCTGACGGAAGGTTTTTCAAGTTCCGCGATGTGGACGCTGTTAGGCGTACCGGGCCGGACGGCGATGGCTTTCATCTTCGAGTCGCTTGCTTTGAAAGAAATGTTTATTGATGCTCTGTGAAATCTGGTGACAACGACGGAAGCTTCCGCAGCCACCAGCGTCGGTAGTCTAGAGGCGAAGATTGAGTGATTCCACTCGGAGCAGGCAGTCTGACGCGGAAGCGAGGGAATCAGTTGTGATTTCCCTGCCAGCCTCAGTCATCGGAATCACCCGATGCTCCACCGCACAGCCCCGACGCCTATGAAGTGCGCCAAATGCAGGAATGCAGGTCGCGCGGCATGACCGCACGAAAAACCGAGCGACCGCCCGGAAACCGTTGCCTCATGCCCACTGATCGCTACAACGATGAGGTGCAGTAACGAATGGTTGTAAAGATGGAAGGTGTGGCCGGGGTTGGAGCGAGGTACGAGTGAAACCCCGGGGCCGACAGTGCCAGTTTGATTCTCCTTCGCAGGCTCGGTCCAGCCCCACCCACCCGTCCGAAACCACAATCCGTTACTGCACCCGCAAAGATGCGCGCAGACCGGTGAGTTGTTTTTCCGGAAGACTCGAACATACTGTCGCAGCACCCTGTTTAAGAATTCCGGTCATGAACATAGAAGTACAGCAGGCTTTCAGCCGCACCAACTTCGGGACGATCGATGCGGTCATCGTGGTCGTCTATCTGCTGGTGTCACTGGGCATCGGTCTGGCGGTCAAACGCTACGCCGGGTCGATGGAGAACTACATCGGCGCGGGGCGCAAGGTCGGCACCTGGCTGGGCGTGGCCACCATGACGGGCACAGAACTGGGCCTTGTCACCGTCATGTATTCCGCTCAAAAGGGCTTTACCGGCGGGTTCGCGGCGTTTCATGTCGGCGTGATTGCCGGGGTTGGCACGCTGTTTGTCGGCATGACGGGTTTCATCGTCGGCCCACTGCGGCGGATGGAAGTTCTGACGATTCCGGAATTCTACGAAAAGCGTTTCAACAAGAACATTCGAGTGCTGGGGGGCGTGTTACTGGTGCTGGCCGGTGTGCTGAACATGGGGCTGTTTCTGAAAACCGGATCCATGTTCATCGTTGGCGTGACCGGCATGTCCAGCGAAGGTGAAGCATTGAAATGGGTGATGGTCGCCCTGCTCTCACTGGTCCTGATCTACACTACACTCGGCGGCATGATCTCGGTGATTCTGACGGACTACGTTCAGTTTGTCGTCCTGTCCATTGGTCTGCTGTCGGCCACCGCGATGGCCATCTGGCAACTGGGCTGGTCCACGATCTTCGACGGAGTACAGACGCAACTTGGCGCCGCCGGATTCGACCCGACTCTGGAAGGCACCGGGTTTGGCTGGTCGTACATTTTCTGGATGGTTGTCACGACAGGATTTGTCGGCAGTGCCGTGTGGCCGACAGCCGTCGCGCGAGCTCTGGCGATGGAAAGTGAGCAGGCTGTCCGCCGACAGTATTGCTGGTCGTCGTTGTCGTTCGCCGCGCGATTTATCATCCCGTACTTTTGGGGCATCTGTGCTCTGGTGTTCATTACGTCCACACCTGCTGGAGCGGACCTGAAGGAACTGTTTCTGCCAGCGAACGGAGACGAACCAGCGTTGGAGAATCTCTACGCGATGCCGGTCTTCATCGGTCGCCTGCTGCCACCCGTCTTCCTTGGCATCGTGACGGCCGGCATGATCGCCGCGTTTATGTCGACACATGATTCGTACTTTCTGACGTGGAGCTCCGTGATTACTCAGGACATTGTCGCGCCGCTGCGAAAGAAGCCTTTCCCCACCGCTTCACGAGTGCGATTGACGAGAATTCTGATCGTGCTGATGGGCGGCTACGTGCTGTACTGGAGTCTGTTCTATAAAGGCCGCGAAGACATCTGGGACTACATGGCCGTGACCGGTGGAATCTACTTCACGGGCGCCTTTGTCGTGCTGATGATGGGTATCTACTGGAAGGGCACCAGCAGTTTCGGAGCGTTGCTGGGTCTGCTGTCGGGACTGCTGATGCTGCTGGCTCTGGAACCGATCCAAATTGCCGTCGGCCTGAAACATCAAGTGGCATCAGGCCAGTGGGTTGAAACATTGACCAGTCCACAAATCGGACTGATCACCGTCGCGATCTCCATTTTCCTGACCGTCGCCGGTTCATTGGTGCGGCCGGACAACAAAGACACCGGTGGCGTCCTGCATGAGAACAATACATCTGGCACCTGAGCCCGAAAGCCGAAGCATGCTGAAAACACGAACACAACGAAAGGCATCGACATGAACTGGCAACTGATCTGGCAAGTCGTTTTCGTGGGTCTGCTGTTCGGCTTCGCGATGATGTCCGTCCTGGTCATCATCAATGGGGCGAAGGACGTTCGCAGACTGCTGTCGGCATTGGAGGATGCACGTACAAACACAGACGGCACTGGCAGCGACGAAATGCCGAACCAGTAGCGTGCCTTGCGAAAGGCGGAACGCAGCACATTGCTGCGATGACAACAGGGTCGGGAGTCTTTTTCGGGCAGTGACCAATCAAACTCAAAGGCCGTTGATCCGAAAAAGACTCCCGACCCTCTTGGCAAGATCAATCATCCGACCTTTGGTGGCTGGCGGATGCGGTCGAGGAGAGATTGATAAGCGTGTTGCAGATGATTGCGCGTTTCCTGCTGAGCCAGAGACGCGTCGCCTGCGACGAGCGCGGAGTAGAGTCGAGCGTGGGACTTGTCCGTGTCCGAATGCCGCTTGGGTGACCAGCGGAGCTCCCTGAGACAAGGCGCAAGTTCTTCCATCACCGCACACAGCATCGCAGCCATCACGGCGTTCCCGGACAGCCGGGCGATCTCCAGGTGGAATTCGATGTCGAGTCCGACGTAATCCTCTCCGCGTTTCTTCGGAGGGATCGACGCCATCCGCTCCAGAATGTCTCGCAGTGAAAACAGGTCTTCGATCTCGCGCTTACGCGCAGCCTGGGCGATCAGAGCAAGCTCCAGCGTCTCGCGCGCATCCAATAAGTGGAAGAGATTCTGATTCTCAGCGGCCAAAAGTTCACGCAGCCGTTGTCCCAGACGTTCGGCTGAAGTCGACGGCTGAACGGATTCGACCGGCGGTTCCACAAAGGCGCCGGCTCGCGGCAGCACCTTGATCAGTCCCCGCCCTTGCGCATCCAGCAAGGCATCCCTGACAAGGCCCGCCTTGACTCCGAACTGACCTGCCAGATCACGAATGGACGGCAGGCGATCGCCCGGTTTAAGGCTTCGTTCCTCGATGAAACGCGCCAACTCGTTGACAAATCCTGCGGCGCTGATGGCTGGAGTTGCTGGAGGCAATGCTCTGGTCCTCTTGATTTGTGGTTCAACGACGATGCGCTTGATTTGGGTGTCCTGCTTGACGCCGCTATCCTGCTTGTCTATGGTAATCACTGATTAATCAGTGTGCAACCAGCAACCTGTGTTCACTTACGGAAATGGCCATGAACTTCAGCCAAATGCCCCTGGTGATTGTGGTGGTTCTCGCCACGCGGGTCGCTTTTGGTGACGATGGGGCTGCGGGCGACGTGGAGTTCTTTGAACAACGAATTCGCCCTGTGCTGATCCGCCACTGTTACAAGTGCCATTCGGCTGCTTCTCCGGACGTAAAAGGCGACTTGCGGCTCGACAGTCGCGATCTGATCCGCCAGGGCGGTAAATCTGGTCCTGCCGTTGTTCCGGGAAAAACAAAGAAGAGCCTGTTGCTGGAAGCGATCAGGCACGAGTCGTTCGAGATGCCGCCCGACAGAAAACTTTCACACAAGGTCATCGCGGACTTCGAGAAGTGGATCGAAATCGGAGCGCCGGACCCCCGCGACCGGCCGCCTTCCGCGGAAGAGGTGTCCGAGCTTTCGTGGAGAACGGTCCTTGATGAGCGCCGTAGCTGGTGGAGCCTTCAAGCAGTGGTCGCGACTGAGCTGCCGGCCACACAGTCTGGTGTCGAAGTGAAACACGCCATTGATGCGTTCATTGCTGCGAAGCAACGAGCCGCGGGAATTACATCGGGACAACCCGCAACCCCACGAGTACTGGCGCGAAGACTGTCGCTTGTACTAACGGGACTGCCACCTGCGTCCGCTGAGGTCGAACAGTTTGTTGAAGACTCCGAAGCAGATCCCGATGCCGCGCATGAAGCACTCGTAGATCGAATGCTGGCCTCAAAACATTTCGGCGAACACTGGGCTCGCCACTGGATGGACGTCGTTCGTTTCGCCGAGACACACGGTTACGAGTGGAACCATGAAATCCGCGATGCCTGGCGATATCGCGACTATCTGATTCGAGCGTTCAATAACGACGTGCCGTACGACCAGCTTGTCCGCGAACACATCGCTGGCGATCTGCTGGAAAGCCCCCGTCTGAACGAGCGGCTTGGTATCAACGAGTCTATCACCGGCACGGCGTTCTGGCGGTTCGGTGAACTGGGGCACGACAACTGTGTTGAGTTTCCGGAGATTCGATTCGACGCCCTCGACAATCAAATCGACACGTTTGCCAAGGCGTTTCAGGGGTTGACCATTTCCTGTGCCCGCTGCCACGATCACAAAATCGATGCGATTTCGACCAAAGATTACTACGCTCTGGTTGGCATGCTGGAGAGTTGCAGCCAGGTCGTTCACACCGTCGATTCACCAAAGCGGATAGCCGACGTTATTGCAGAAACACAGGAGCTGAAGAAGAAGCTTCGCGAGCAACTTGGGAAACAATGGCTTTCGGCAGTTGACCAGTCGCGAGATGCCATCGTGTCGGCGATATCGGCTGGCCGGGATGGCGACGGAAGTTCCAGCCCGCTGACCGAATATCTCAAGGACCAAAAACCCGGTCGTGAAGATCCGGGATACGTTCTGCGTCGGTTCTCCCGACGGAATGCTGAGGTCGACGTCGCGTCGCTCTGGCTGGACCTCAAGAAGGAGTACACCGCCGAGCAAACCCGTCGTGTGAAATCGAACGCGGAGAACTTCGAAGTCTGGGCGGATTTCCGGGCATCAGAGACTTCTGACTGGTCGGCCAGCGGGCTTGGTTTGTCGAATGGCCCAAGTCGAGCGGGCGAGTTTACTCTGACGCACGAAGGCGATCAGGTCGTTGCCGCGATTCTTCCCGCCGGCCTCTACACCAACGTCACTTCCGATCGCCTGAATGGCTCGCTTCGATCGCCGTGGCTTCCGACACAGAAGAAATACATCAGCGTGCAGTTGGTTGGAGATGGACGCAGCATGGTCCGCTCGGTCGTCGACAGTTGCGCGTTGAACGAATTCGCGGGTGGTGGTCTCGAGTATCTCCATGGTGGAGTGTCAAAGTGGAAACGCTTTCCAACCAGTGCCGGTGGCTCGCATCGCTCGTTCGTTGAGCTGACAACCCGGTCGGACAACCCACGGTGGCCGGACCGCCCCGGTCGGGCCGGCACAAACGATCCGAAAGATCTGCGGTCACCTCGCTCGTCATTCGGTGTGATGCAGGCCGTGCTGCACGATTCTCCTTCAGCACCGTTGGCAGAGCTGAGTCCCATTCTGGCTTTGTTCGAGCAGCCACAGCCTTCAGACGCAGTCGGCATCGCCACGGTCTTCCAGACGGTAGCGCGCAACGCGGTAATCGCCTGGAAGAACGATCTCGCCAGCGATGCCGACGTGTATTGGATAAACTGGACTCTCAAGGCAGGCATACTTCCCAACTCATCGCAGGGCAATCAGCAGATCAGCGACCTGATGAAGCGCTATCGCGACGTGACTTCGACAATCCCGGAACCGCGCGTGATTGCCGGACTGGCGGATCATGGCCATGGGAGGGGCTTTCCCGTGTTGCAGGGAAGTGATCCATTGAAGCCGGGAGCCGTCGTACAGCCAAGGTACATCGAAGTCCTTGCCGATGCTTCGCAGTCGTTTGGATCTCGTGGCAGCGGTCGCCGTGAACTCGCAGAAATCATCGCCAGCTCCAGCAATCCGCTGACGGCGCGCGTGATGGTCAACCGTGTCTGGCATCACCTGTTTGGTCGAGGCATCGTGGCGACCCCGGATAACTTCGGTGGCATGGGCGAAAAGCCGACACATCCGGAGTTGCTCGACTTTTTAGCAACAGGCTTCGTCAGTGACAGCTGGTCCATCAAGAGGCTCATTCGCAGAATTGTTTTGACCAGAACGTATGGGCAGTCGAGTCTTCCCAACGAGCAGGCAGTGCAGCTCGATCCGGGAAATCAGTTATTGCATCACTACCCGGCACGTCGCCTGAGCGCAGAGGCCATTCGTGACACGATTCTCGCCGTATCCGGCCGGTTGGACGCGAAGTTGTTTGGTCCCAGCATTCATCCGCATCGGAAAGAAGAAACGGATTATCGCAAGCTCTGGATCGGGCCGCTTGATGGAGACGGCCGCCGCAGCATCTACACCAAAGTCACTCGGATGGAAGGACCGCAGTTCCTGGAACTGTTCGACTTCCCTAATCCCACGGCAACGCGTGGACGTCGTGATCGGACCAACGTACCCGCTCAGGCACTGGCGCTGCTCAACGATCCCTTTGTGATTGATCAGGCGAATTTCTGGGCACGACGACTTGTTGCTGCGGATCACGATTCGTTCGAAGAGCGTGTCCGTAGCATGTTCCGCCGAGCGCTTGGACGCATGCCCAGGGAAAAAGAGGAACGGCATTTTGCCACGCTGATCCGGCAACTGGCTGGAGAGACTTCTTCCAATGACGCCGACTTGCTGAAGAACACGCGCGTCTGGCAGGACGCCGCCCACGCCGTATTCAACATGAAGGAAGTTATCTACATCCGATAGCTGAAGGTCCGCGATGATGAATACACCAACACCGCAGGGAATCTGCCCGGGACGAGCGCCAAATCCAGTCAACCGCCGTCAGATGCTCGCGACTGCTTCGACGGGCTTTGGCCTGATGTCGCTGTCAGCTTTGATGTCAGACAACAGCTACGCCGGTCCTGTCGCGAGTCCAGCCACATTTCACTTCCCACCCAAATGCAAAAACGTGGTCTTTTTCTTCATGCCCGGAGGCGTATCGCACGTCGACTCGTTCGATCCAAAGCCGGAACTGACAAAACACGACGGCCAGCAGCTCGGCGAATGGGCGAAGCGTGCAGGCAGAAAATCACCGGCAACGCCCAACCGAAAATGGAAGAAGTGTCCGTGGGAGTTTCGGAATTACGGTGATTCGGGAATTCCGGTCAGCCAACTGTTTCCGCACATTACCGATTGCGTCGATGACATTGCGGTCATCCGTTCGATGGTCGCCGAACTGCCTCTGCATGCCGCCGGGAATCTGTTTCTGCATTCCGGCCGCCTCCGAGCTGGCTCACCCAGCCTGGGTTCCTGGATCAATTACGGACTGGGCAGCGAAAGCCGGAATCTGCCCGGGTATGTGCTGCTCAACAGCGGCGCCGTGCCGCCGGGAGGCAAGGAGAATTTTTCGAACGGATATCTCCCCGCCAGTTATCAGGCGACCTCGATTCGGGCTGAGGGCGCACCGCTGGAAAACATAGTTCCCGCTCGAGCCAAACAACAGCAACTCAAGATGAAGTGGCTGCTGCAACAGGACCGGGAATTTGCACGGGAACTCGGTGAAAACGCAGGGATCGAATCGGCGATTCGAAACTATGAAATGGCGTTCCGCATGCAGACCGCTGTTCCCGACACCCTCGATCTTTCTCAGGAATCAGCAGCGACACAGGAACTTTATGGCCTGAATGCAAAAGACAAAGATCTGCGACTGTACGCAAAACAATGCCTGCGTGCTCGACGTCTTATTGAAGCCGGAGTGCGCTTTGTGGAAATCACGGCCAACCCCGTTGGACTCGACAACGGAAGCTGGGACCAGCACGCGAATCTCAAACCTCACCACGAGAAGAACGCCCTGGTGACGGACCAGCCAATAGCCGCGTTCATCAAGGACCTTAAACAGCGGGGCCTGTTCGAGGAGACTCTCATTCTGTGGGCGGGCGAGATGGGACGCACTCCGCATACGGGAAACGTTCACGGCCGCGATCACCACACATCAGGTTTCAGCATATGGCTCGCTGGCGGGGGCATCAGAGGCGGCACGATCTACGGCGCAACAGACGAGTTCGGAATGCACGCCGTTGAGAATCCGGTCTCGATGCACGACCTGCACGCCACGATCCTGCATCTGCTTGGTTTAGATCACGAACGCCTGACGTTCCGCTACGGCGGACGCGACATGCGCCTCACCGACGTCCACGGAAATGTCGTCAAAGAGATCCTTGCCTAGAACGGACTCATGAAAACACAAGCACTAAAACGTTTTCGGGCCAAACTCGCTGAGGGCGAAGCTGTCTGCGGACTTTGGGTGACGCTCGAATCGGCAACGATCACGGAAATGGCGGTTGCTCTCGGTCTCGACTGGGTGGTGATTGACGCCGAGCATGGTCATCTTGACTGGAAAGACATCAACGAGCACATCCGCGCCGGTTTGCGCAGCGACACCGTCGTGCTGGTCAGGCTGGCGGAACGAAGCACGTCGCTGACAAAACGCGCTCTCGACATTGGCGCCGACGGGATCGTCATCCCGTGGATGGAAACGGCTGAGGAGCTCCGTGAGGCGGTTCGGGACTGTCGCTATCCACCCGAAGGACGACGCGGAATTGGTGGTGAACGGGCGACAGTCTGGGGCCAGTGTTTCGCCGAGCACACATCCGAAGCCAATGAGAACGTGCTGGTCGTGCCGCTAATTGAAAGTGTCGGGGCTATTCCAAATGTGGCCGAGATGTGCAAAGTCGACGGAGTTGACGTCTTCTTCTTTGGCCCGGCCGACTTTTCAGCCACAGCCGGCTTCCGCGGCCAGTGGGAGGGACCGGGAGTCGCCGAGCAGATCCTGAACCTGAAGGACACGATCAAGTCTTCCGGCAAACACTGCGGACTGCTCGCCACCAGCATTGAAAACCTGCACGAGCGTATTGAGCAGGGATTCCGGATGCCCGGTCTGGGAGCCGACACCGGACTCCTGTGTCGATCGCTGCATCAGTCGCTTCAGGCCATTAACCGCGATCATCAGCCGGCAACAAGTCTCGACCCGCGCGACGGCCGCCCCATTCGCCTTCCCCTTTCGCGACCGCCGGAACACATGCAGCCGGACCGCGACGAAGTTATCACGACACTCGAAAACAGCGATTCGATTGAACTGCAATCGGGCGTAATCTTTCGACCGTTGGTCGGCGAGTTCAATACAGCACGCCATCTGACAACCGGGATTGTGAGTTTTGACCCCCACGCCCATCTGGACTGTCACACGCACCCCTGCAGTGAGTCGATCACCGTGCTGAACGGCCAGATTGAAGTCACTGTTGAAGGTCGCGAGTATCGGCTGGGACCGCTGGACAACATCGTCATACCCCGTTGGCTGCCGCACAAAGCCAGAAATCCTGATTCCGCGAACACCTCACGGCTTCACATTGCACTTGCGATGAGTGTTCCGGAACGCGAACTGGTATCGCGCGAGTTCTCTGTCACTGAAATGCCGCCGGATTCCATCGGTCTGCCGGGAGCAGAGCGGGTGAACCGTTTCGAATCGGCGCCGCGTTCGTTCGGTGTCGACCCCGGTGCGGAGTTTATTGATTTCTTCAACGCCGAACTGATCCCCGGGATCGAGATGAGCGGCGGGTTTGCTCGCTTCCAGCCTGGCGGAAGGCTGCCCGCACATCTTCACGATTTCGACGAGTCGATCTGCATCACCGTTGGCCAGGCCAACTGTCTGGTGGAAGGACGTCGTTACTCGCTGAATGAGTGTGCCACCGCTATGGTTCCACGAGGAAGGGTCCACTATTTCGTTAATGACTCATCAAAGACGATGGACATGATCTGGGTCTATGCCGGCCCCATGCCGGAGCGGATTGTGATAGATGAAGCCGGCAGTACTGAGAGCCAGACCGCCCGGAGCAGCGACCAGTGAACGACATTCAACGTGCAACGTTTCGGGTCACACTGACGGCCGATTTCTATGACGAGGCCGGCAACTCAAAGTTTGACGACCTTGGCCTCGGCGTGTTCGAGGACTGTGACCGCATCGAGGCGACACGATTCGGTGAACATCGCCCGGAGATTACTCCGGATCAACTCGCCGGTTGTGCCGGTGTGGTGGTGCTGACTCCGCAAGTGACGGCCGAGTCCCTATCGGACAGCGATCAACTGCTGGCCATTGGCAGGTTCGGCGTCGGATATGATTCGGTCGATGTGGATGCGTGCACCGAGCGCGATGTTCTGGCCATGATCACAGCGGGAGCCGTCGACCGTCCGGTCGCGGAAGCGACGATTGGCTGGATGATCGCGCTGACGCATCACATGCTGGCAAAGGACCGCCTGGTTCGTTCGGGGCAGTGGGACGACCGTACTCAGTTTATGGGCTGTGAGCTGCGTGACCGAACGCTGGGTGTTATTGGGCTTGGTGGTATTGGCCGAAAGCTTGTCTCGCTGCTGCAGGGCTTCGGAATGCAGCAGCCCCTAGTTTTTGACCCGTTTGTACCTGCAGCCCTGCTTGAGGAACTCGGCGTTCGCAGCGTCACACTGGATGAGTTGCTCACGACGGCTGACTTCGTGTCGGTGCATTGTCCGCTCAACAAGCAGACACGCGGGCTGATCGGGGCAGAGGAAATCGCAAAGATGAAGTCTGACTCGTATTTGTTAAACACGGCACGTGGCGGCATCGTCGATGAACAGGCCCTGTTCGACGCGCTGCAGGAAAAACGAATTGCCGGAGCCGCACTCGATTGCTTCGAGGATGAGCCGGTCACACAACCGCATCGATTTGGTGAGCTGGACAACGTCATTCTGGCTCCCCATTCCATCGCCTGGACGGCCGAGCTGTTTCGTGACATCGGTCGTACGGCTTGCCAGAGCATGCTCGATCTGTCACAGGGCAAACGACCGGCCGGCGTGTTGAATCCGGAACTCTTCGAGCGCACGAGCTTTCGTGCCAAGTGGTCGCGGATTACCGGGATTTCAGAGGAGTCACTTGGATGAGCAACCGACTGGCGGGACAGGTAGCATGGATCAGCGGCGGGGCTTCCGGCATCGGTGAAGCGACCGCGCGACTGTTTGCGAACGAAGGTGCTGCGGTCGTAGTCGCTGATGTGGGAGACGCAGACGGGCAGCGGATTGCTGATGAGATCAACTCGAATGGCGGGAACGCCGTCTACACCTCGTGCGACGTTTCCAACAGTGAGCAGGTCGCTCGATCCATCGAAACGGCCGTCGAACGATTCGGCGGTCTGAACATCGTCGTTAACTGCGCGGGGATCGTTCATGTTGGACTGCTGCACGAGTACTCGGAAGCCGACTGGGACCGGCTGATGGGAGTGAACCTGAAAGGCATCTTTTTCTCGCTGAAGCACGCCTTCCCGCACTTACGCAGGAACGAACGCAGCTACATGATCAACGTCGGTTCCATCAGCAGCCTTGTCGGACAGCGGGCAACACCCGCCTACACCACATCGAAAGGTGCGGTGCTGTCACTGACTCAATCCACCGCACTGGACTACGCATCAATGGGCCTGCGCTGCAACTGCGTTTGTCCGGGCATTACCGATACACCGATGCTTCGGAAACACCTGAACACCACGCCGGACCCGGACGAAACACTGCGGCAGCGTGTCCGCCGCGTCCCCATGAATCAGGCGATGCAGTCAGACGAAGTGGCACGCACAATCAGGTACCTGGCCTGCGAGGACTCGGCCGGAGTCACTGGCACATCAATCGTCGTGGACGGCGGTTACCTGGCGGCCGCCGAATGGGATACCGCTGATGATGCACCAGCCCCGGGAGACGACGCATGACCTTCCCACTGGCGTGCGCGGATTTCACGTTCCCGCTGTTATCGCACGAACAATCCCTCGATGTGATCTCCATGCTGGGCTTCGACGGTGTCGATATCGGACTGTTCGAAGGGCGATCTCATCTGCACCCTTCGCGGGAATTTGCTGATCCGGGAGCCGCGGAAACGCTGCGGCGAAAAACGGATGATCGAGGACTCCGGGTGGCGGATGTCTTCCTGCAGATGGACCCGGACTTTCATGCCTTCGCTGTGAATCATCCTGAAGCGGCACGTCGCGAAAAAGCTCGCGATTGGTTCCTGCGGACGCTGGAATATGCAACGGCGTGCGGTTGTCACCATGTGACCGCGTTGCCGGGAGTCATTTTCGATGACGAATCCGCCGCGACTTCACTCGGTCGCTGTCACGACGAACTTGCATGGCGAGTCGAACAGTCAAAGTCTGCCGGCATCATCTTTGGCATCGAAGCCCACGTCGGTTCTCTTGCGCCAAATCCTGAACTCGCCCTGCAGCTGGTGGAATCGGTGGCCGGACTGACACTCACCCTGGACTACACACACTTCACCCGCGACGGCGTTCCGGATTCGCAGATTGAACCACTCATCGCACACGCGTCGCACTTTCATGTGCGCGGCGCTTGCCAGAACAGGCTGCAGTGTTCATTCAAAGACAACGTGATCGATTATGGCCGAGTCATCGATGTCATGCAGAACG
Organism: Fuerstiella sp.; assembly: GCA_029941865.1. GTDB lineage: Bacteria > Planctomycetota > Planctomycetia > Planctomycetales > Planctomycetaceae > Fuerstiella. The sequence goes on from JAPYTO010000049.1 coordinate 13,040, forward strand.
TGGGTTACTCCAGCTACGTCGGCGTCGAGTACGTGTGGATCGACTGGGAGCATTGCAATGAAGTCGACAACCTATCGGAAACCATTCTGTTCCGTGATTTTCTGAGAACGAAGTTTGGTACGCAGGACATGTCGCCTCGCTGGAAGCAGTTTCAAAAACCCTGGTAGCCCGACGCGTAAGCGAGGAATGTCTTTGGGATTGCTTCGTTTACAGTCCCTCGCTCACGCTTCGGGTTTCCAGATGTCGTGCAAGAGGAGTTTTGAAACTACTTGAAATACAAAGCTGGCCTGTCAGGCCACAGGATAGATCGAATATGCATAGACTTCGAATGATGTTGTTGCTGCCGGTAGTAGCCGTCATCAACCTGCTCGCGCCGCCGACCGTTGCCCAGACTGCGACATCTGGTGGGCTGACTGCTACTGACCTGCGTTGCGAACATCTCGTCAACCCTCTCGGTATTGACGATCTTCGGCCACGACTGAGTTGGAAACTTGCCGCGACGGACGAAGGGAAACGCGGTCAAAGTCAATCGGCATATCAGGTCATCGTTGCCAGTGATCGTTCGCTGCTGCTGCAGAATCGCGGGGACCTGTGGGATTCAGGTCGCGTCGCGTCGGACAAGTCTCACCTGGTTGCTTATGCAGGAATGCCGCTCGATTCACGGATGGAATGCTGGTGGAAGATCCGTATCTGGGACGAGCACAAAACTCCTTCTGACTGGAGTCACCCCGCGCACTGGTCAATGGGGCTGTTGACGCCGACCGCATGGAACAACGCGAAGTGGATTGGTCTCGATCAGGCCGACGATCCGGGAATTGAAATCACCGATATCAAAGCGGCCAGCTGGTTGTGGTATCCGGAAGGCAACGCAGCTTTCGACGCTCCCGTCGAGACTCGGTACTTTCGGCGCGACGTCATCCTGCCAACCGACCGCGGAATCGTTCGCGCCCTCGCGTTCTGTGCGGGCGACGATTCGGTGGCCCTGTATGTCAATGGGGCACTTGTCGGAATCGGCAACGGGCATCCGAATTTGATCGGGGCCGATCTGACGGGCAACATCAAACCCGGTGTTAACCAGCTCGCCGCCACCATCACGAACGGCAACGCCGACGTGCCGAATAATCCAGGCGGGTGGATTGGTGCACTGCGAATCGAATTCGATTCCGGCCCTCCGGTGGTCTTCCATTCCGACAACAACTGGAAATGCGCGAAGTCCGCAACCGATGGCTGGCAGACGGCGGAATTCACGGACTCTGACTGGGTCGCTGCCATGGAACTCGGCAAAGCCGGGATCAGTCCGTGGGGCATTCCGTGGAAGGATCGATGGCATTCGGAACACCGGCGTCTGCCAGGTCGTTATCTGCGTCACCAGTTTCAATCGCCAGCAGCAAAGAAGGTGCGCCGGGCGACAGCTTACATCTGCGGTCTCGGCTTTTTCGATCTGTACGTCAACGGACAGCTGATGGGTGATCAACTGATGAATCCAGCGCTCACCGGGTATGACAAGCGAGCGTTGTATGTCACGTTTGATATTACAGATGCGATGCGATCCGGCTCAAACGTGGTCGGCGCCGTGCTCAGCAACGGACGCTTCTTCGCACCTCGATTACAGAACCCGATGCCGATGCACTCGTACGGCACGCCACGGATGATCGGTCAGATTCACGTCGAATATACGGACGGTTCAGAACAGACCATCGTCACAGGTGAAGACTGGCAGCTAACGACCAACGGCCCGCTGCGTGCCAGCAACGAATTTGATGGAGAAGAATACGACGCGCAAATGGAGATGCCTGGTTGGGCCACCGCCGACTTCGACGATTCCGACTGGCAGCCTGCCCAGGTGCTCAAATCGCCGGGCGGACGGCTTGAGGCTCAGATGGTCGAACCGATTCGGGTGACCGAAGTGCTAAATCCGGTGCAGATTGTGCAGCCGAAGCCAGGGATCTGGATGGTCGACTTCGGACAGGCGTTTTACGGAGTCGTGCGAATGAAGGTTGCGGGACCTGCAGGTCAGCGGGTCAGCATGCGGACAAGCTTCAACGTGCTGCCCGACGGGACACTTAACTACATCAATGACCGCAGCGCAAAGAACACCGACGTGTGCACGTTAAAGGGCCACGGCATTGAAGTCTGGCACCCACGATTTCGTGGCAACGCAACGCGGTGGGTCCAGATCGAGGGCTTCCCTGGCACACCAACGAAAGGCAATTTCGCCGGTCTGGTCACTCATACGGACCATGCCCCGGTTGGTGAATTCACCTGCTCGAACGAACTGATCAACCGTATCTACCTGAACGCACGCTGGGGCACTCGGCTGCAGAATCGCAGTGTGCCAATGGAACCGGATCGCGACGAACGCATGCCCTGGTCGGGGCACCCGGCCCGGACATCAGAAAGCGAAGGCTGGGCCTTCAACGTCGCTCGGTTTTACGAACACTTTCTGCACAACTATCGGATGCATCAGGCTGAAGACGGCAGCCTGCAGGAGATCCTGCCGCCCTATTGGAAGTTCAACGGGAAGGACATTATCTGGCCCAGCGTAGTCACCATCATTCCCGACTGGTACTACAACTTCTATGGTGACGACCGTCCGCTGCGTGACAACTATGACATGATGAAGACGTTTGTGCTGTATCACGAGCGAACGAATCTGAAACCCGATAACACGATGGACCACTGCACCTACGGCGACTGGGTCGACACAGCGTCCATCGGAGCGAACAGCCGCAACCATGGCGCGACGTCGCGACCATTGCTGGGCACGGCGTATCTGTACAACAACTGCCGTATCGTTGAACGAGCCGCTCGAATCATCGGTAACGCCGCTGACGAAAACTATTTTGCCGCACTGGCCGAGCGCATTCATGCAGGCTTCAATCGGCGATTCTTCGATCCCGACACTGGCACCTACGAAAGCGCAACGCAATGTTCGAGCGTCATGCCTCTGGCGTTTGGTCTGGTGCCGGACGCTCAGCGGCAGCGCGTTGTTGATCACCTGACCAGCGACATCATGGTGAAACACAAAGGGCACACATCGGTCGGACTGATCGGCACACAGTGGCAGATGCAGGTGTTGACCGACATCGGACACCCGGAGGTCGCGTACAGAATCGCCACGCGAACGAAGCGGCCCAGCTGGGGTTATATGATCAGCAAAGGAGCGACGACCTCCTGGGAACGCTGGGATACCGATACTCAGGACGGCGGCATGAATGGCGAAAGCCAGAAGATTCTGTCGGGGAATTTCGAAGCCTGGTGTTATCAGACACTCGGCGGCATCAACTACGACCCGGCACACCCCGGCTTTAAGCACATCATCCTGAAGCCGCAGATCGTTGGTGATTTGACGCACGTTGATGCATCGCACGTTGGACCGTACGGAAAGATTGAAAGTCGCTGGAAAATCACGAACGCCGTACTCCACTGGCACGTCGTTGTGCCACCCAACACGACGGCGACGGCACATGTCCCCACAAGCTCTCCGAACCAGGTGCGCGAATCCGGCAAGCGGATTTCAGAAACATCAGATGTCTCGCTGGTGGAATTGCAGAACGATGCAGTAATCATCAAACTCGGCTCCGGAGTTTATGAGTTCACGGCAGTTTTCGATTAATAACATACTGCTTCGTCAAGTCTTAATTTTGGGGTAGCCGAAGTCGCCAGACTTTGGACAACATAGAGAAAAACTTCCAAACTCTGGCGAGTTCGGCTACGGAACAACCCCAGTTCTTAGACTTGACCACGCTCTACACCAGAAGACTGAGTCCATCGTTATGAATCAACCAGAATCCATCACCGACCGCGTTGACGCACTGTACGAGTTCGAACGTGAACCAGTCTCTGAAAACAAGCTTGAAAGCGGCAGGCACTTTGCAGCATTGTTCGGCGGCGAACATGTTGCCGGCACGGAATTCGTGATCGGTGCGGCCTTTGTGGCGTGGGGAGCCAGTGCGGCGGACGTGTTGATCGGTCTGCTGATTGGCAACGCACTGGCGGTGCTGTCGTGGACGTTTATCTGTGCCCCGATCGCAGTACGGACGCGACTGACGCTGTACTGGTACCTGCGGAAGATTGCCGGCCCGGGTGTGACTGCCGTTTACAATGTACTGAACGCGTTTCTGTTCTGCATTCTGTCCGGCACGATGATCACCGTCTCCGCATCTGCGATTCGGATTCCGTTCGGAATTCCGCCACAGACGAAGTGGTATCCGGAAGACCTGCGGTTCGTATTCATCGTGCTGGTTGTGGGAGCCGTCGTTGTCAGCGTGGCGATCCTGGGCTTCAAGCGGCTGGCCCAGTTTTCTGAAGTCTGTGTGCCGTGGCTGTTCGCCATGTTTGCCGCGGGAGCCGTGGGCATGCTTCCTGTGCTGGCAAAGGCATCGCCTGGCATGGGGACAATCGACGGACTTTCGGATTTGTGGAGGATCGCACAGGAACAGATCTGGCTGCACAATCCGGACAGCGGTCTTGGCGTCTGGCACATCATTGCCTTCGCATGGATCTGCAATCTCGCGTTTCATGTCGGCTTGTCAGACATGGCCGTCCTTCGCTACGCGCCAAACGCCAGGTACGGACTGTTCTCAGCCTGCGGCATGTATCTGGGACACTACGTCGCCTGGGTCTGCGCAGGCGTGATGGGGGCAGCCGCCGCGATGATCCTGCAGCGTCCTCTCGCAGAACTCGACGCCGGTGAAGTTGCCTTTCAATCGCTTGGCCTTTCCGGAATCCTGGCGGTGATCATCGCCGGCTGGGCGACTTCAAACCCGACGCTGTATCGAGCCGGACTTGCGTTGCAGGCCGTCACACCCGGTTGGCCTCGCTGGCTGGTCACGTTGCTGGCGGGGATCGCCACGACGGTGGTGGCCTGCTTTCCGTTTGTCTTCACCAAACTACTCAGCTTTGTGGCTCTGTTCGGCATCCTGCTGTCACCGGTCGGAGCCATCGTCTTTGTCGAGCACTGGCTGTTTCCGCGTCTGGGCTTTCGTCAGTACTGGTTCAGCGCGACAGGAAAATCGATCAGCTGGCCAGCGCTATCGGCGTGGGTAATTTCCGTTAGCATCGCGCTGGGACTGTGGCTTTCCGAAACGCTGCACGAATTCTTTATTGCCATTCCACTGTGGTTCGTCTCAGCAGCTCTGTACACCGTTTTTGCAGCGGCGGCCGGAGCACGTACGGCCGCACCTGTCGTTCAGGACGCTGAGGATGCGGTCATTCGTTCCGCTGAAACAGCCACGCCGGTCGAAAAACAACGTCCCTCATGGCTGCGGGCGGTGGGAATCGTAGCCTTGCTGAGTCTGCTGGTTCAATTCGTCCTGCCGCTGTGGGTGATGACGGGGGACCCCGGTGCCTACGAATCAAAACTGCCCGGCTATCACTTCTGGCTGGGCGCTGCCAGCGTGGTTCATCTGGCAACCATCGCCGCGTGGGTTTTGGTGAGCGAACGCACAGTCGTTCAGGCAGCAGATTAGCCATGTGGCCATGTAGGGCCGGTTCCACCGGCCGATTATCTGTAGCCGTAGGTCCGATTCCCACCGCCGGGCACCTCGGAATGCGCCCGGTTTCACCGCGCCTGCCTCTGTCACACCTGGTCGAGCGGCTCGGTGGCGTCACCGAAGTTGTCGCGGTGCACGCCCATCTTGTCCATCATGCTTAAATACAGTCGAGACATCTGGCGATCGGATTTCTCCAGGTAATCGAGATTCTGGCCACCCTTAATGCGCCCGCCGCCACCGCCCAGCATCACGACCGGTAGTTTTGTTGCATCGTGATGTCCATTCAACATGCTGGAACACAACATCAACATGGAATTGTCCAGCAGCGTTCGATCACCTTCCTGAACGTCACGCATTCGCCCGGCAATGTAGGCCATTTGTTCCAGGAAAAACTGGTTGACCTTCAGCCAGTCGTCCGTGTCGTTATGCGACAACAGGTGATGGATCATGTAGTCGACGTTCAAGTGTGGAAATCGCAAGGTGCCATGATCGTTATTCAGCTTCAGCGTGCAGACTCGAGTGGTGTCAGTCTGAAACGCCAGCACCAGAATGTCCGACATCAAACGCATGTGCTCGACGATGTCCTGAGGGTAACCGTCCTTTGGCCGAGGCATGTTCGGTTCCGTCAGCGTCGGTCGCCAGCCCTGCAGTTCTCCCCGATCACCGGCACGTTTGATTCGTTGTTCTACCTCGCGCACAGAATTCAAATACTCGTCCAGCTTTTGCTGATCCAGCTGACTGATCCCGCGGCGAAAATCCCTGGCATCCGCCAGCACGGCATCCAGCACACTCTTATCACCACGTTCCGCGCTGTCTTTGAACAGCTGATCAAAGGCCAGTGCGGGGTAGACTTCCAGCGGTGTGGGTGTGGTCGGGCTGCTCCACGAAACATGAGAGCTGTACAGCATCGAATAGTTTTTGTGGACCGACGGATTGGCTTTTTCGCAGCCCAACACAAGGCTGGGCAGTTTTGTCTGACGTCCGATCTGCTGAGCGACAATCTGATCCACGCTTGTGCCACTGCGAATCGTGCCGCCTGAGCTCAACGGCGCGCCGGAAAGCAGGTTACCTGTCTGTGAGCTGTGAATATTGCCCTTCAAGGCTTCTGCGTTGTACAGCCCTTTGATGAAAACCATCTGATCGCGAAAGTCATTCAGCGGATGCAGAACTTTGCCAAGTTCCATGTCGGGCCCATCACCCTTCGCCCACCATTCCTGATTGTGATAGCCACAACCTGAAAACAGGATGGCCATGCGAGTGGGTGCCTGGCTGCCATCCTGTTTGCCTTTCGCCTCGTCGCCCCAGACCAGCGTCGATTCCATCCACGGCAAGGCCACGGTCACGCCGAGACCGCGGAGCATTGTTCGTCGTGAGAAATGATGTATTGTCATAAGTGCCCCTTCAGATTCGGTGAGCGTTGTCGTCGATTATGGTTCGTCGACACCAAGTTGCCGGCAGATTTTTCGAGCAAACACGTCGGGAATTTCACGATGTCGTGGAATCGGAACGCGATTGCCGTTGGCGGAATTTTCATAGATGGTGTGACTGTGGCCTTCTCTGACGAACACACACTCATGTACTTCAATGTGTCGAAGCAAATCGCGTCGCTTCATTCTGAGGCCGCCCCAACGGACATCGACACGTTCTGGCCCGCCTGAAGCACCAGGTGAATGGGTTCTTCAAGTTCTGAATCTTTGTCCGTGAGCGATGGATTGGGAATCGGCAGAGGCTCACCTTTAAGCAAATTTGTCTCGGCCATGTCCTGCAGCGCGGACGCGAGATTGCCTCGGGCTTCTTCCATTGAACTGCCGTAAGCAATCGTTCCTGGAAAGTCGAGCACGGAGCCCACAAGGAGTCCATCTTCGGTCTTATAGGTGGATTTATATGTCAGCATCTTTGGCTTTCCGCATCGCATGCCATCAGTGGTCATTGATCTGCTGGCCACGGATCTCGCGAAACTGTGGGCTCAGCACAACAGATTCTACCGCAACATGGAATCGGTAGTCACTGGAATTCAGCTTTTTCAACATATCGTCAATCAACGGTTCATCAGATAACTGCACTTCGCGACCCAGTGCATAGCCCAGCAGCTTGCGGCAAAAGTTCCGGACAATATCGTCGCGGCGCTCAGTTGCCAGATATTCGCGGAGCCCGTCAACGCCGTCGATCGTCTGCCCTTCGTACAATGTTGTCTTTGTGTCCGCCCGACCAGCCCGCACACGGCCAACGGCATCGTACTGTTCCAGAGCGAATCCATACGGATCGATCCGAGCGTGGCACTTGGCACAGGCCGGGTCCGAACTGTGTTGTTCAATCAACTGGCGGGCCGTCAGGCCGGTCGGCACGGATTCGGGTAACAGGGGCACACCCACCGGAGGTCGGGGCAGTGGTTCACCCAGCAGAGTTTCTGACACCCAGTTGCCGCGCAGAATCGGACTGGTGCGTGAAGCTCCCGACTGACTGGCCAGAAACGTCGCCATAGCAAGGATGCCACCGCGCTGCCGAATGCGCATGTCCGGGACGCGCTGCCATTCCGGTCCACTCACGCCGTCAATACCGTAGTGCTTTGCCAGGGATTCATTCAAAAACGTGTGATCAGCGTTCAGCAGGTCAAGGATGGACCCGTTGTTGCGAAACATGTCCTCAAAAAACCGAACGGTCTCTTCATACATGTCGCCGCGAAGCGCAGCGAATTCAGGGTACAGCTTTTCGTTCTTGTCGTCGTTCTGGTCAAAGTCGCGAAGATGCAGCCACTGGCACGCAAAGTGGATGGCCATCCGTCGAGTTTTGGGATCGCCCAACATGCGATGGGTTTGACGCAGAAGTTCATCGTCTTCGGCGATTAATCGCCCCGCTTCGGCGACCGTACCAAGTTCATCATCCGGCATGGACGACCACAGAAAATAACTGAGGCGATTCGCCAGTTCGATGTCAGTGACGGGCGCCGCAGCAGGTCCGGCTGCGGCTGTTTCCAGACGATACAGAAATGCAGGCGACGTCAGACCTCGCGCAATGACAAGTCGAATAGCTTCCTCGTGCGCCATCTCAGTGTCTCGCAGCTGTCGATACAAATCCCGCAGGCTCTGCTGCTCAGTATCTGTAAGCGGACGCCGCCAGGCACGACCGACGAATTCCACGACCGATTCCAGATGTGTCGGCTGTGTCTCGATCACACGTCTCCGGAACGCTTCTGCTCGCGCCAACACAAGCGGTCTCATTTTGTCCCATGGGCCGACAAGATCCTGACGATCCTGGGTGGAAAACTCACGAATCTGTTCCAGCGACACGACCAGTTTCAGAGGCTCCTCACTGACGTAGTAAAGTTCATCCCACAGACGGTCCAGCTCCGCCGCCTGCTTCTGGTCCAGCATCAAACGCTTGAACAGATCATCCTCGCGATAAAAGAGTATCGCCGTAACGACTTCGTCGACGGGAACGATGCGTGTGTAACACAGTGCGATCGGGAATAGCTCGCGAAATTCGGTCAGAGCTTCATTCACTCGCTTTCGCGCTTCGCCGTCTGCGGCACAGATAACAGTGTTGCCCGACAATCCCTGATCCTCCAGCGGGGTCGTACCAACATGCAGCTGAGTCGTTCCTTCGCGGCCGTGTCCGACGTCATACATTCCCGCGACAACCAGTTCGCGGCCAGCCGCAAGTTCAGCAGGAATCCGGAATTCAATCGTGGCCGGAGCCTGAACAACAAGATGATTCGGATCCGTCGCATGTCCGAGCGGATGAGTTCCAAAACGCGGGTCTGGTTCAACTTCCTTCATCAGTTCACCATCAAGTGGCACAGCAAACGACTGCAGCTGCCCATACAGAATTCCGTCCGGCGAGTTCTTCCGGTCACCGGCTGGCGGCACTCCTGAGGCCAGCGCTGCCACCTGCTGCGCGAGTGCGGTGCGTTTGCTGAGATCCGATTCCAACATCCAGCGGGCCAGCAGTGACCCGGCAGGCACGACCGTTTTCTTTGACTCTTTCGTTTCCCGGCCTGACATGGCCCCGTGATAGAAGTGCCAGACATCGTTGTTGCCGAATTGGTCAGCATGAGGATTACCGGCGCCGATGTCGTCGGTATTGTCCTTCCCCGCGTCCCAGACTCGTTTTTCACCCACGGTTTCGGTGACGGTCAGATCAATGGCGGTCAGATCACAGCTGTGATTCGCGTCCCGCGGCCCAATGATCAGCGAGATCAGTTCTCCCTTGCCAACGGCCACGGACGCAGGCGGCATCGTAGCTGTTCCGGCAACAGGAATTTCTCCCTTCATCAACGTTGACATCGACTGCGCCGTGGAATGCTGCACAAACCATTCAATGCCATTGCCACATTCCGGATGTGCATCCGACAGCGAAGCTTCGACCTGCACGACGCCATCAATCGGGCTGCGCCAGCCGATCGCTACGAATTCCGTCGGTGTCGGATGAACAACCAATCCATGAGGTCGAGAAATGCCGGGAATTCGAACCTGCTGATCCGACGAATTCGCCAGCAGCGAGGGCAATCCGCCTTTGTGCCAGCC
>JAPYTO010000049.1:23157-26136 GCA_029941865.1 Fuerstiella sp.
CCCAGGTGACCAACGACGTTGAACTTCCATAACAGCGGCTGCCATTTCGCAATGTCCTGCACCAGACGAGCAACATCGTCGTCCACGGCGCGTTGCCAGCGGTCACGCAGTTGCTGCAGCAGAAAGGAGTCAGCGTCTTCTGTGTCGTTAAGAACTCGCCACAATGTTGCCAGATAACTCGGACTGAGTCCCTGTTCGCGGGCAACGTCAGCCACTGTTTTCCTGCCGGTTCGAATTGCATCTCGTTCCGTCACTGTTGCCGCGATGTATTCAGCAACCGGCAACACTCCGCCCTGATTCGTTTCAAACTTGATACCCTGCAGATTCACCGGAGTGCCGTTGCTGTCCGTCGTGTAACGTCCATAGAACTCGCGAATTCTGGCCATCAGATCGTCTGTGTTGTCACGCCGGGATTTGAAGGGCGTGAAACGAACACCATCCGGATAGAACGCGGCATGCAGTGAAATCTCCTTGGCCGCATCCAGGTATTTCTGAACCAGCGACGGCGACATCACCAGCCCACTGCCGACGTTCGTAAAACCTTCGCCAGCCGCTCCGTCAACAGGAAACTCGTGCGCGGGATCCAGCGACGACACTCCGGTCAGATCACGAATCGTGTAGGTGTATTCCGCATTGCTCAGCCGCCTGAGTACGACCGGACCAGGATCACCGGCCTGAGCTTTCGCTTCTGCTGCCAGAAAATCGCGGACCCAGTTCTGCAGCAGTGCGAGTTCTGCGTCAGTGGGTTGCCTGGAATCCTTCGGCGGCATTTGTTGTGTACCGAACATCTCGCGGACTTTCAGCCACGCCGGTACATTTCTGCGAGCCTGAGGCAGCGTCCTGATGGCGCCCAGATCGATCTCCGCTTCTGTCACACTGTCCGCATGACACTCAAAGCAGTAACGTTCCAACAGCGGTCGAATTGATTTCTGAAAGTGAACATCGGCGGCAGCAGAGTCCAGTTCGTCAGCTGGTGTCAGGCCGCCCGTGCAAAACAAAGCCGCCAGCAACAGCGTCGCCGCTCGCTGGCAGAGCCCGCCGTCGAGCCTCCGCGCCATACGAAACCTACTCATTTCTGCACCTTCATTCGTCGCTTGTGGCTGCCAATGTGGTCGCGCAATTCAGCGACGGCGTTTTCAACGTCACCATCCTGCAGACAATCGACAATGCGCTGATGGCTGGCAATGCCCGACTTCCATTCGGCTGTCTTCACACTGTCACGAAACTGCCGAAAGAACACCTGCAGCAGATCGCTGAAGGCAACCAATGGCGACAGCCCGCTGGCGTCCAGCAATGTTCGATGAAATTCGATGTCCAGATCAATCCACTGCTGAAGTTTGCGGGCCGATCGGAATCGATCGACGATTCCCTGAAGATTCTCGTGAATGGACGGATCCTCTGCCATCCGTTTGGCAACGTGGGGCAGCACGCCTGTTTCGATAACGATGCGTGAATCAATCAGTGGCAACGGATCAGCCTGATGCAGTGCCGGGTGAAACCCGAGATGACTGGTCACTCGATCCATGTCGATATGACCGACCGACAGGCCAACACCGGTGCGGGACTCAACAATGCCCAGAAATTCCAGCGCCTTTGTTGCTTCACGCAGACTCAGCCGACTGACACCGAACTGTTCGGCCAGTTCCGTTTCGTTCGGCAGCCTGTCGCCCGGCACAAGGCCTTCGGAAACAATGTGCGACTTAAGTCGCTCGGCGATCACATCACGAATCTTGCGCTTGGGCAGAGTCTCTAGCATTGGGTTCTCCGCCGTGTTTGACGGTCCATTAAAGCTGCGGCCAGATGCAGGCGACGCATTATCCGGAGTCGCCTTGTTTAAACCAACAACGACGCAGCATCCTGTCCGTGAAAGAAGTAATGTTGCCGTCGGCTTGATTGCCGCCCGTCAAGGATTTAGATTATCAGACAATCAGATCTTGTCAAGATGCTGTGGATATCGGAGCAACGTATGTTCAAGGTGGCAATTACTGACTACACGTTTCCCTCGCTGGACATCGAGCAGAAGATCCTGCAGTCCGCCGATTGTGAAATCGTCAGCGGGCAATGCAAAACGCCTGATGCGCTGATTCCACTGGTCGCTGATGCGGACGCCGTCATCACTCAGTTCGCTCCAGTCAGTACAGACGTCATCGCGGCCATGCAGAAAGCGCGCGTGATCGTGCGATACGGCATCGGTTTTGACAACGTAGCCTGCGACGCGGCTCGTGAGAAAAACATACCCGTCTGCAACATTCCCGAATTCTGCATTGACGAGGTTGCCGACCACACACTGGCCTTCATGCTGTCATGCACGCGCTGCCTGCGCGCAAACTGCGAACATATGGTGCGGGGACAATGGGGGCTGGGAGTTCCGCTGGAGCAAATGCGTGCGCTGCCCGATCAGACGGTTGGCATCATTGGTCTCGGGCGAATCGGGAAAGCTGTGGCAGACCGACTGCGGGCCTTCAAATGCCGACTGCTGGCATTCGACCCGGTCGTCTCGGCCGACGACGCTGCCGCACATGGCTGCTCGCTTGCTGGACTTGAGCAGTTACTGGCCGAAAGTGACATCGTCACTCTGCACTGTCCGTCCAGCGAACAGACTCGCGGCATCATCAACAAACAGTCGCTGGCCAGCATGAAGAAGGGAGCGGTACTGATCAACGTCGGACGAGGCGACCTGGTGGAATTACAGGCTCTGACCGAGGCTCTGCAAAGCGGTCACATTTCGGCCGCGGCGCTCGATGTTTTCGACACCGAACCGCTGCCCGGCGACAGTTCACTGCTGCAGATGAACAACGTCATCGTGTCCTCTCATATCGCATCGGCCAGCCCGAAAGCTGTTCGCACGTTACGTGAAACCGCAGCACGGGTTGCGGTCGCAGGTCTGCTCGGCGAGAGCCTGCCGAACATCGTCAACGGAGTGTCGCAGAACGCGGGAAGCAGGCAGTAGCGAATCCGCAGTGGGCAGTGGGCAGTGGG
>JAPYTO010000049.1:26236-33061 GCA_029941865.1 Fuerstiella sp.
GCAGTGGGCAGTGGGCAGTGGGAACAATAATCACAGGGAGATCAAGGTGCCAAAATCAGCAAGGACAACAATAAACCTGCGTTTGTTCTACTCCCTATTGCCGATTGCCTGTTGCGGGTGCCCTGCCCTGACTGCCGACGAACCTCGATTCCTTGACTGCTCGCTGCTGGTCGCGCCTGAGTACCCCGCGACGTGGCCGTCGAATCCCTTTCCGCGTTTTCAGATTACTCATCAACGGACAATCGGCCCGAACAGTGCATACAACATCGACGTGCTGCTGATTGACGGAAACACAGGTACACAACTGGACGTGCCGCCGCATTCGGTCGCCCGCCCTGACTTGAATCGCCCCAAGTCCGGCGAACTGGGACTGGCCTACACCGACAAAATCAAACCCTGGCAATTCGGCGGTGAAGCCTGCGTTGTGGATGTCCGCGACCTGCTGGACAAAGCCGCCAAAGGAGTCAGCCCCCTGGTACAGCGCCAGCATGTGGAACGATTTGAAAAGCAACATCGCAAAGTCCGGTTCGGTGATGTTGTGCTGTTTCGCAGCGACTATTCGGACAGGTATTACCAACCGTTTCCTGAGGGTCGCCGTTACGTCGCCGACGCGCTGGACCGCAAGGCGCCGGGCTATCCCGACCCCGACCCCGACTGCATGGAACTGCTCGCATCGCGCGGCGTCATGACACTCGGCACAGACAGTGCCAGCATGGGACCACTGCCTGACCTGGCAGAACCAACACACTACGCGGGTCTGAAGCACGGCATGATCTGGACGGAAGGAGCAACCGGACTGGGCGCAGTGCCGTCCACCGGGGCCTTCTATTGTCAACTGGCTCCAAAGCACGAAAACGGGCCATACAGCGAAGGCCGAGCCTTCGCCATTGCCGGCGGTGAATTGCCACGACGCTTGATCGAGTCCTGCCGCGACAAACGCGCGGTTGACCTGTCGCCCACGTTGTCGCCGAAACTTCCACTGACTTCCCCCGGACATGGCACAGGCAACCATCGACAGGTGTATCTTAAAGTCGACTTCCTGTACTCCGAATATCTGGACATGTGGCATCACACGCACCTGATGGATTCGATGGCCGGTACGCACCTGGTACCACCATCGTTCGCGTTACCTGCAGACGGCGAAAAACCCGCCTATGCTCCTGAGGTTCGGGGCTGGCTGGAGGAATATGAAACCAAATACGGCCCGCGCGGCACCAGCAACATGACCACGGAACAGGTACCACTGCAGTGGACGTGCGGACCTGTACGCGTCATCGATGTGCGTTCACTGGTTGGCAGCACTGCACAGAAATCATGGCCCACTTCGCCGGAAATTAAAGTGACGGATATCCAGACGGCGGAGCAAGCCGATGGAGATATCAAGCCGGGCGACATCGTGTTGTTGCACACCGGACATCTGGACAGACATCTGCAACTACAGCCCGATGACTCCGGCGTCTGGTCAGATCCTCTGCAGGGCACCAGCGAAGGATGGCCTGCGATCGGCCCGGACGCCATCGTCTACCTGAAAAGCAAGGGCGTTCGTTGTGTCACCACGGATGCTCCGGATCTGGGCGGAGTCGATCCCCGGAAAGCCCTCATGACATACTGGGCGCTGGGCAGCCACAACATGGTGGGCGTGGAGTTTCTGCACAACGTGGACAGCATTCCCCGTAACGAAGACGCTTACTTTCTGTTTGCCGCGGTGAAAATTCGAGATTGTCACGGCGGTCCCGGCCGCGCGATTGTGTTGTATTGATAAGCCAATGACCACGGAACAACTCCCGAAAACCTGTCTGCCCACATGGGAAGTGGCCGAACTTCCGGAACCGAAACCGCTGGGGCTGCGCAATCTGACGGGCTTTATCGGTCCGGGAATCGTGATGTGCGGCATCCAGATCGGTGGCGGCGAATGGCTGTTCGGGCCGGCCATCACCGCGAAGTACGGGGGTGGCCTGATGTGGATAGCCACCGTCGCTATTCTGTGCCAAGTGTTCTACAACGTCGAATGCGGTCGTTACGCGCTCTACACCGGCGAACCTGTGTTCACCGGATTCATGCGAACTCGGCCAGGCCCCGGATTCTGGATGAGCATTGCGCTGCTGCTGAGTCTGGGGTCACTGATCCCCGGCCTGTCCACGAATGCAGCCGTGCTGATCACTTCGATATATCTGGACCGCCCACCCACCGCCGACGACGCCGTGCTGGTCAATACGATCGCCTATCTGTGCCTTGCTCTGGTCGTCCTGCCGGTACTGGTGGGGGGCAAGGTCTACAACATGCTGCAGATTGTGATGACAGCCAAAGTCTTTATCGTGCTGGGATTCTGCCTGTTTATTGGCATCTTCTTCGTCAGCGCGCAGGGCTGGATCGACGTCTTCAGCGGCTTTCTGAAGTTTGGCAACGTGCCGGTTGATGATGGACAGGGAGGCGAAAAAGTCGTCAACGCCTTCACTCATTTTCTTGAGCACGGAGAGTTTCCGATCGTGGCCATGACCAGCATCGCCGTGCTTGGTGCGTTCGCAGGTTACGCGGGCGGAGGCGGACTTAGCAATTCCACCTACAGCAACTTTGTCCGTGACAAGGGCTGGGGGATGGGCAGTCAGGTGGGAGCGATCGCCAGTGCCGTCGGCGGCCGAAACGTGTCGCTGAGCCACATTGGAAAGGTGTTCGAAATCAATGAGGATAATCTGCGCAAGTGGAAGGGCTGGTGGAAGTACATCCTGACGGATCAGTTTCTCATCTGGATGCCAGGCTGTATGATGGGAATGGCACTGCCCGCGTTACTGTCAATCGAATTCGCTTCCAGCTCAACGATGTTCGGCCAGGACGTTCCGTATTCGCAGGCGCTGATTTCCGCCGACGGCATTCGCCACGCGCCAGGCATCAGTGACGCGACTCGACAGTTACTGTGGATGGCCACGCTGTTTGTCGGATTAATGGTGTTCCTGCCCAGTCAGATGTCGATCGTGGATGACGTTGCTCGCCGCTGGACGGACATCATCTGGTCGTCCAACGAAAAAATCCGCAATCGCCTGAAGCCACATCAGGCCAGCCGGATCTATTACACGATTCTGGCCTGCTATGTCGTTTGGTCATTCATTTCGGCGACGATCTTTCTGACGTTTGGCGATGCCCCGCGGATGATGGTTCTGGTCATTGCGAATCTGAACAACGTAGCGCTGGGCGTGACGGCGTTTCACGTGTTGTGGCTGAATCGAAATCTGCTGCCACAGCCGCTGCGCCCGAAGTGGTACAACCAGGCTGGCATTTGTGCGTGCGGAATTTTCTATTGCGGCATGGCTGCGCTGGTGTTCTGTGCCAAAATCCTTCCCTTGATTACAGGCTGAGGAATTCAAGAGTGACTCAACCGATGTTTGATCTTTCCGGCAAAGTCGCCGTTGTCTCCGGAGCTGCTCAGGGGCTGGGACAGGCCACAGCCGTGGCGGTGGCCGAGCACGGTGCCGACGTCGCGCTGGTGGACCGAAACGCGGAAGGAGCAGAAGCGACTGCCGAGACGATCCGATCACTGGGACGCAACGTGCTTGTTGCCGATACTAATGTTTCCGATCCGGATGCTATTGCTGAACTGTTCAAGCAGGTCGATGCAGAATTCGGTCGAGTCGATTTTCTGGGTAACATTGCCGGCGACGGCTGTCTGTCGGAACCGGAAGACCTGTCGATTGAAGATCTGCACCGAGTGTTTCAGAACCTTGTGGTCGGAAGATTCGCGATGTGTCAGCAGGCGGGGCGGCGCATGCTCAACCAGAGCCGCGGCTCGATCATGAATATCGGATCGCTGGCCAGCAGCACAGCTTTGGGTCGAGGACATATCGCCTACAGCATGGCGATGGGAGCTGTCCTGCAGATGACTCGCGAACTCAGCACAGAATGGAGCCACAGGGGCGTGCGCGTGAACTGCGTGACACCGGCACAGGTAACAAATCCCAGTTTGATCGCGCGTATGGAACAGGATCCCAATCTGCAATCACAGTTTCTGAGCGGAATTCCCGCCGGTCGCATGGGAACGCCGACCGATATCAGGGGGCTGTCAGTGCTGCTGGCATCGGACGCCTCAAAATGGATTACAGGAGCCATCATCCCGATGGATGGTGGCAACATGGCCATGAATGCCGGGGGCACACCAGGACACGCGAACGCACCGGTACAGTCGTTTACAGGCAACAAGAGGAGAGTAGGCAGTCGGGAGTAGGCAGTCAGGAATCAAGTCGGATACTCACTGCCTGCTTTCGATTCCAAATTGCGTATTCAGGAATGTATTCTGATGACGATCCAATCGTATCGCGATCTGTGAGTCTGGCAGAACTCTATGGGTCTCGCTAAACAGTGTTACTTCCTGACGCGAGAGTTTCCACACGAAGATACTTATAGAATGACGTCGCAGATTCGGCGGGCCGCCGCAAGCGTTCCTGCGAATATTGCAAAAGGTTGCGGACGCGAAAGTAAGGGCGATTACGTCCGTTTTCTTCGCATCGCGCAAGGAAGTCTGAAAGAACTTGAAACGCATTTGATTCTCTCAACCGAAGTCAAGCTGGCACAGTCCGAAGACACTGAGCCGTTGCTGCAAACAGCCGACAAGATCGGCCGCATGCTACGGTCACTCATCCGATCCCTGGAAACAAAAAGGGGGTAGGCGTTCGAACGGGGCGGACAATGCCGCCGACAATCGACTGCCTACTGCCGATTCCTTACTGCCTCTTAAGAACTTATGAACACAGCACAAACGAAATCCACACTGGACCGATCCACTGTCCTTTCTCTGTATCGAACCATGCAGGTGATTCGCCAGACCGAAGAACAACTCGCGCGGTGTCATCAGAAGGGACTGGTGCTGGGCGCGTGCCACACTTATGTAGGTGAAGAAGCCATCGCAACGGGTGTGTGCGCGCATCTGACGGGTGAGGACGCTGTGTTCAGCACGCACCGGGGACATGGGCACGCTCTGGCGAAGGGAGTGAAGCCGGCGTCTCTGATCGCTGAACTGTTTGGCCGCGAGTCCGGTGTGTCGCAGGGACGCGGCGGCAGCATGCATCTGTTTGCGCCGGAGATCGGGCTGATGGGTACCAGCGGTATTGTGGGAGCGTGTGTACTGCAGGCCTGCGGCGGAGGTTACAGCGCACGAATTCGGGGAACAGATCAGGTCTCGGTGGCATTTTTCGGAGACGGAGCCGTCAACAACGGTGCGTTTCATGAAGGCTGCAATATGGCCAGCATCTGGAACCTGCCGGTACTGTTGATCTGTGAAAACAATCAGTTCGCCACGGAAGTCGCTTTTGAATATTCAAGCGGAATTCCGGATGTGGGTCGTCGAGCCGCCAACTACGGTCTGCCGGGATTCGAAGTCGATGGCAATGATGTCCTGGGCATCTACGAAACGGCACGCGAAGCCATTGAACGAGCGCGTTCCGGCGGCGGCGCAACTCTGATTGAATGCAAAACCTACCGTACTCGCGCGCACGCGGAAGGCATGGGTGACTACTCGTACCGTACTCGTGAAGATGTCGCCGAGTGGCGTGAAAAATGTCCAATCCGCCGACTCGCCGAACGCGTGATCGGTGAAGGCATTGTCACAGAAGAAGAACTTTTCGCCATCGAAACCGAAGTTAAAACGCAGGTTCTTGCGGACAGCAAATCCGCCGAACAGGCGGCATGGCCCGAAGCCGCCACCGCCGCATCGCACGTTTATTTCGAAGAGTCGCCCAACGTTCCGGCCGCACCGGAACCGGGAACTCGACAGATCAACTATATCGCTGCAACGCATGAGGCGCTGGACTACGAAATGCAGCACAACCCTGCCATCTTTGTCATGGGTGAAGGCATCGGCGCTCGCGGCGGTAACTTCGCCACAACCACGGGACTGTACGACAAATACGGAGCGGAAAGGCTGTGTGATACTCCGATCTGCGAACGAGGGTTTGTCGGCCTTGCCTGCGGTGCGGCGATGACAGATGCTCGACCGATCATTGACTTTATGTTCATCGATTTCATCAATGACGCATTCGGTGAAATGATTAATCAGATCGCAAAGATGCAGTATATGTCCGCCGGTCGGCTGAAGATGCCCGTACTTTTACGAGGCTGTATCGGTATCGGCCATTCCGCAGCGACGCACCACTCCGGCAGCTATCATTCGATCTACTCGCACATTCCCGGGCTGCGAGTCGTGGTGCCGTCGACACCCTACGACGCCAAAGGACTGTTTCACCACGCTCTGCGATGTCAGGACCCGGTTCTGTTTCTGGAACATCGCGAACTGTACGGTATGAAAGCCGCGGTTCCGGAAGAGCCGTACGAGATCGAATTCGGCAAAGCATCCGTGATGCGGGAAGGCACAGACATCACCGTCGTGGGCATCGCGCTGATGGTGCACAAAGTTCTGCAAGCGGCCGAACAAATGGAGGCGGATGGAGTCTCCGTGGAAGTTATCGACCCGCGGACTGTGTCACCGCTGGACACCGACACCATCCTGACATCAGTCGCGAAAACCGGTCGATTGCTGATCGTGGATGAAGCCTTCCAACCGTGCAGCGTGGGAGCAGAAATTGCAGCACGCATCGTGGACCAGGGATTCGATGAACTGGACGCACCAATCAAACGACTCAACGGCGCCTTCACCCCAACACCGTACAGCCCAACGCTGGAAGCCGCCGTCGTGCCGCACGTCGAAGATATTGTGAAAGAAATCAAGCAACTTCTGCGGGAATAGAGTGGAGGCAGTAGAGAATGGGCGTTGGCCAATCGACCGCTCTTTCCAACTTCCAACTTCCAACTTCCAACTTCCAACTTCCAACTTCCAACTTCCAA
>JAPYTO010000050.1 GCA_029941865.1 Fuerstiella sp.
CGTTATCCCAAAGTGCTCCCAGAAGGACTTGAACCTTCAACCTACTGATTAAGAGTCAGTTGCTCTACCAATTGAGCTATAGGAGCTGAGGTGATAAAACAGGGGTTTTCCGTCATCTATGGGTATCGGCGAGACAACTGATGATACCGTTTGGTATCTGCAATCGTGATTCACAACCCCGAGAAACGGAGACCCTGTCGGTCAACGAGGGCGGATGATAACAAGAAATCCAAGCCTGATAAGTCGCACGGCGAGTTTCCTTTGTTTGCTCATCCAAATGGACAGTGGGCCGAGAAAATAAAGGGCAAACCAAGATGTTTTGGCAAGTGAGCCGATGCCGGTGCGGCACTCAGGCCCAGGCTTGGCCAGATTGATGACCACCGGGCAGGCAGAGAGTCGCGACAGAATCCTCGGTGGTTGTCGGAATTCTTTTGACAGACCTGCTTTGAGTCATGGTCTGAAGATCTGCGTAGCAGTGATCCGTTTCGTCCGGGAAGTGCAGGGGCAGGTGATGGACAAACGTGGAGCAACTGTCAGCGATGCTAGCAAAACGCGAGACGGCCTTCCTGTGTTTCTTGTGGCAATGATTCATTATCAGTGACTGAAAGGCCGGACGTAGATGGCCACAAAAAACGCTAAGAGACACAAAAAGTACCGCGGAAGAGGTCGTAATGTCGGAGACGGAATTGTCGCGGTTCCCAAAATCCCTCGCACACGCTTCGGGTTGCCATATCTGACAGTCTGATTCACTGACTGCCCCTGAACTGGCCGCAGAGTGTCAGAGCGCTGGCACAATCGTATAATGATCGCGGACTGACAGTCTGGCTGAAGGGGAACACCGGATGCCCGGTGACGACGCCACGCGGCGTGCCTACGATGTGCAACGAATGAGCCTCTATGAGCGCGACGGGACCAGCATCCAATTCGACAGACGGACCTCGACTGCCTCGTACACCGATCGATTGGCTTCGCGTCTTCGGTCCGGGTGCCATCATCGCTTCGCTTACGATCGGAACAGGCGAGCTGATTTTTTCGACTCGCGGCGGCGCGCTATTCGGTTACCACATTCTGTTCGTCTTTGTGATCATTTCCCTGCTGAAGTGGGGGCTGGTGATTTCGACAAGTCGGCACATGATTCTGACCGGAGTCCATCCCTATGAGCGGATGATCGATCTGCCTGGTCCCCGCGGCTGGCTGCCGATCGCGCTGTTACTGATGATGACCGTCTGCATGCCGATCTGGATCAGCTTTCATTCCGGAGTGCTGGGCAATCTGATGTCATGGCTGACTGACACGCGTGATGTGTTCAACGGCGGCATGGATTATCTCTGGGGCGCCGCGATTCTGATTGGTGTCATGATTCTGACAGCTGCTGGGGGTTACACGGTTCTGGAACGAATTCAGCTGTTCGTCGTGACGGCACTGGTCGTCTGCGCCGCGCTGACTTTGATCCTGTACCAGCCCGACTGGCTGCAGCTGATTCTGGGCGTCGTGCCTCAACCGCTGTCGTATCCGGAATGGCTGCCGGAAAAGTATCCGGAAATCGCCAGGCATTCGGTCTGGGTAGAGACCACCCGTTACGTTGGTGTGATCGGTGGCGCGGGTTTCGATTATCTGGCGTATACATCGTGGCTCAGAGAAAAGAGCTGGGGCGTCCTGCCCGGAAGAGCAACGTCTGTGCAACTGGAACAGATCGCGGCAGATCCGAATCACGAAGTGCGGAAGTGGATCAACGCACCGTTGGTCGACTGTGCCATCAGTTTCGCTTTGGTGATGGCATTCAGCGCAGTGTTTGTTGCATCGGGAGCGATGATTCTGGGTCCGGAAGAAATCGTGCCCGAGGAGAACAACCTGCTGAACCTGCAGGCCCGCTTTGTCACTGGAATTCATCCGCTGTTGCTGCCGCTGTACGCAAGCGGTGCGTTCCTGACAATGCTGGGGACGTTGTACGGGACGATCGAAATTGCCTGTGCGATTGCAGACGAGATTGTGCGATCCTTCTTCTCCGAATGGACTGACCGGCGAGCTAGACGATTGCGGCGCGGTGTGCTGTGCTGGTGCGCACCGCTGGCACTGTGCATTCTTGGGTGGCTGTTTATGCGGCAGTCAGATCCCGTTGAACGTCCGCAGGCACAGTTGACGGCGGCGACAGTTTCTCAGGACTCAGGTTCATCAGTCGCAGCGAGTAAATCGGAATCCGGCAGGCAAGGGGACAAGTCCGTGCGGAAGAACAAGCCGCGTCTGCTGCTGGCGATCCTCACGCCGGTCAATCTGTTCACGGGCGTCCTTGCCTGTGGCCTGGTCTGCTTTGTCGTGATCTGGATGGATCGCCGCTGGCTTCCTCCTCAACTTCAGCCGCCCATATGGCTGACCGCGATGAATGTCGTTTCTGCAACAGTCTTCTTCGGACTGGGTATTAAGGGATACTGGGACAACGAAAATCGCATCATCGTCGTCAGCTGTATGGTCGGCATCTTCGTAGTCGCCATGATTGCAGCTGCGGTGGCTGGTCCCCGACTACTGGCACTGCAGTCTCATCCGACGTCAGAAAAAGGAGATCAGGAACCATCACCCCGTCATCACGTACAGTGAGTCGATGTCAGGTCGTACTGGGTCTGATTGTCGGACAATCAGGAAACGCCTACGGGGAGTTTGATCAACCGCGAACCAGTCGGTGGGCCAGGTTATTCAGGCCGCCGACATCCGTCAGACGATGGTCGCGTCCCTCGAAATAGTAACTCAGATCTTCATGATCAATGCCCAACAGACCCAGCATCGTGGCGTGCAGGTCGTTGACGTGTATCCTGTCTTCCACAGCGTTGAACCCAAAGTCGTCGGTGGCTCCAATCGACCTGCCACCGACGGTGCCGCCGCCAGCCAGCCACGCGCTGAAGCCATACGGATGATGGTCGCGTCCGTTGGATCCCTGGCAAATCGGCGTCCGGCCGAATTCCCCGACCCACACCAGCAGAGTGCTGTCCAGTAGTCCTCGCTGTGCAAGATCCGTGATGAGACCGGCGATCGGCTGATCAATCTTTTTTGCCTGGGCTGCGTGGTTGCCTTTGCAGTCGCCGTGAGCATCCCAGCCGCCGGAAATCAGCTGCACGTAGCGCACGCCTCGTTCCACCATGCGTCGTGACATCAGACACATTTTCCCGAACCGCGCTGACGGACCGTCTTCGACGCCGTACAGCTGACGGGTTTCCTGCGTTTCACTGGACAGGTCGATCAGTTCCGGAGCCGCTGTCTGCATGCGGTAGGCCAGTTCGTAGTTCGAAATCCGCGCATCCAGTCGGCTGTCTCCTGGCCGCGTTTCACGATATCTGCGGTTCCATGAGCTGATCTGATCGAGAAGTATTCGCTGTTCTCTACCCGTCAGGTCGGCGTGGCGCTGCAGGTTCTGAATCGGCACTCCTTCAGCCCGCATGGTCGTGCCCTGATACACGGCCGGCAGAAATCCGGACGTATACATGGACGCACCGTTGCGGAAAATGCTGTCGGTCATCGCGATGTAGGACGGCAGATTGTCGCTTTCGCAACCCAGACCGTAGGTGACCCACGCTCCGATGCTGGGATGGCCCAGCAGACTGGTGCCGGAGTGCATCATGATCATCGCAGAACCATGGATGAACAATTCGTGATGCATCGATTTTATGATCGTCAGCCTGTCGGCGTGCTGACTCAGATGAGGAAACAAGCTTGAGATCTCCTGACCGTTCTGGCCGTACTTCGCAAAGGAAAACTGAGGAGCCATGACCTTCGCATCAGCCGTGTTGATTTGAGCGAGGTCGAAATCGCGAAGACTGTCCGGCAGCAGTTGCCCGTCGTGTTTCCGCAGCATCGGCTTATTGTCGAACGTCTCCAGATGGCTTGGTCCTCCCTGCATAAACAGAAAGATCACGCTTTTAGCCGTGCCCGGCAGATGTGGCGGCAGCGGGGCCAGCGGATTCTGCGAACCTTGCTGGGCAGCTCGGGATTCTGCCGTCAGCATGTCTCCCAGCGCGAGGGCGCCGAACCCGTTGCCGGCGCTGAACAGTAGATCGCGACGGGTCGGATAAAGTGTCATCCGGCGACTCCTGTTCGTTGAGGCGTGCGCGACACAATCAGCGGTGAGTCTGTGTCGGAGCTCACGTCTGATGTGGTCTGTTTTCGATAATTCAGTCGACAAATGCAAACTCCGAGAGGTTGAACAGGGCCAGGCAGAGTTTGGTGAGCGCCTGTGCTGTGGCCGGCGGAACGGACTTCAGGCTCTCCGGAGGTTCGTGCAGTGGAGTGGGATTCTGTTTCTCCAGTTCTTCGAGCAGTCGGACAGCCGACGTGAATTCGTCCTGCCTGGCCGGACGGCTGAGTGCGATTCGCCATGCGCGAACGATCTGAGCAGTTCGATCAGCGCCGGCTTCCCTGACCACTCGACCGGCCATGTGCATCGCCTGGCGAAAGACGGAATTATTATTCAGTCCCCACAGAGCCTGCGGCGCGACTGTCGTGACATCGCGCACCGGACAGCTCTGTGAGGTGATCGGCGCATCGAACACCTCGAACATCGGAAACTTAAAGTTCCGGCGCACCAGAATGTAGATGCCACGGCGTGAATGCTGAGCCGGATCGGCCGAGACCACCCAATGCCACTGCTCGCGCAAAGATGCGATTTCGTCGGCGGCGAGTGGAGGCACAACGGGAGGACCTCCCATCGCCAGATTGATAGTCCCGGCGGCTGAGTGAACATTGTCCCACAGCGCTTCGGCTTCCAGTCGGCGGCGATTCATCCGCCACAACAGTCGGTTGTCGAAGTCTTCGGCCAGATGCCGCTCGGTCCCGAACTGACTGCTTCGGCGGTACACGGACGAATTCATGATAAGTCGATGCAGGTTCTTGATCTTCCAGCCGTCCGCAACAAAACCAGTTGCCAGCCAGTCGAGCAATTCCGGATGGGACGGCGGCTGCCCCATCACTCCAAAGTCGTTCGGTGTCTCGACAATTCCGCGTCCGAAGTGCCAGTGCCAGATTCGATTGACGATGACTCGTCCAGTCAGCGGGTGATCTTTGCGAGTCAACCAGAGAGCGAACTGTTTGCGGGCGGCGTACGGGTCCGGCAGCGCGGGAGACGTTGCAGTTGCCTCCGCCAGTGACACCGGGAGGGCCGCGCGCAGTTGATGCTGCGGGTGGTGAAGCTCGCCACGATCAAGCAGATGAACCGGCTTGATCAATGCCGGATGCTCGCGCCCGAGTACACTGGCTGTCGGAATGTGCATCAGCCCATCGTACGGGATCGTTCCCTGTCCGGCCGTGGCCGTCGGCAACGCCAGCACGGACTGCCCGATGGCCGCCAGGAGTTCCTGTTTTGCAGCCTGCTGCTCCGGTGAGAGCGGTTTCCCCTGAGTCTCAGCTTCAAACAGACGATAGCGTGTGCGCGCTTCCTGGACCGCAACGACTCGTGGATAGGCCTGTCGCCAGTCGGCTTCGCCCATCGAATTCCACAGCGGCAGTTCCGTTTCGCGGGCGTCCGCAAAGATTGCCTGCAGCGAGAAGTAATCGTCCTGGGTGAACGGGTCAAACTTGTGATCATGACATCGTGCGCACGCCAGCGTCACTCCCATAAAGGCCGACGCAGTGGTATCGGCCCAGTCCGTCAATCTCTCGTAGGCCAGCCGCCTGGCGTCGAGGGCGGATTCATGAATCCGCGGACCGAGCGCGTAGAACCCTGTTCCGATGCGAGCTTCCAGATGACGCTTCTTCTGATCGGAGACGATGTAAACTCGCCGCGGGTCAAGATCCAGATTGTTCGGCCAGAGTTCGTCGCCCGCGATCTGCTCCTGTACGAAAATGTCGTACGGCTTGTCATTATTGAAACTGTTGACGACGTAATCGCGATAGCGCCAGGCGTTGCGGTAATAGATGTCGGTTTCATAGCCGCCACTGTCCGCATAGCGGGCGACGTCCAGCCAGTGCCGCCCCCACCGCTCGCCGTAGTGTTTCGATGCCAGCAGCGAATCAATCAACCGTGACCATGCGTCGGCGGATTCATCCTGCAGAAAAGCGTCCACCTGTTCGGGAGTCGGAGGCAGACCCAGCAGGTCAAAACAGGCTCGGCGCACAAGCGTCAGACGATCAGCTGCCGGTGCCGGTTCCAGCCCCGCCTCTTCCAGACTCTGCAACACAAACTGGTCGATCGGGTTACGGACTCGCGCGGAATGCTTTAGCGACGTCGTCGCTGGTGGAGCAGGGCGGGTGAGTTTTTGAAATGACCAATGGACCACCGCGTCGTCAGCGTCGGTGACGGAAGTCAGCCAACAGACCAGCGCCACCGCAAGGCATCCGCGCACAACCAGCATCGTTGGCTTCAGAGAGATTACCACGCCACAGCACATGAAAGGTCCCTCCCAATGTCACCGTTGGTTGAACTGATTTTACTCTCACGCAGTGC
Organism: Fuerstiella sp.; assembly: GCA_029941865.1. Taxonomy (GTDB): domain Bacteria; phylum Planctomycetota; class Planctomycetia; order Planctomycetales; family Planctomycetaceae; genus Fuerstiella. The sequence goes on from JAPYTO010000050.1 coordinate 6,425, forward strand.
TCTTGTGCAGCGGCATGAGCACTGACGAGCCGTTCTGCGCCGATTTTCACGGAGAACACCCTTTTCATGAGTCAACAGTATCGACCAGAATCCGTGTTTCAGGCGGCGTAGCGCTGCCTTTCGTAGGGCCGGTTCCCACCGGCCAGGCGCTTGACTGTCGCTCAATCGGCCGGTGGGAACCGGCCCTGCCGCTGACTTCGGTGAAGCCCCGTCTACAGCAGTTTTCAAGATCACGCGGTCGTTCTGTAGCGGGATTCGCCCGGAATTTCGGCAGTGACAGGTCGAAAGCCCTGGCGGCTTCCGCTACGACGAAAAGTAAAATTCCCTACGCGGCCTGGCCTCCACCCTCAGACTCACTTTCGGTGGCATCAGGGTCAGAAGCACAGGAGTCTTCGGCCAGCGGAGTCTTCATCATGCCAGCAATTGTCTGCCAGCGCTCGTCGGCAAGCTCATCGAGCCCGAATTCGATGGCGTTCACGTCTGTGCTCTTTCGAAATGTCCGGGCCATTCGGTCCCAGATGGATAATACAACCGAATAGTTCGAATCCGTTTCCGGCTGCCACCGCGAATGATGAACTTTATGCATGTCAGGCGTAACGATCAGCCAGCGGAAGACTCTGTCCATCCGTCCAATGCTGATGTTGGCATGATGAAAATGAGTCATCGCAACGACCGCCATTTCATAGATCACGATCTGCCAGACACTCAGCCCGAGCAGCGGAATTAACGTCAATCGTAGTCCGGCGGAAATCATGTGTTCGCCAACATGAAATCGAGTCGCGGTCGTGACGTCCATCTTCAGGTCACTGTGATGCATCCGGTGAAATCGCCACAGCAGTGGTATCTGGTGATTCAGTCTGTGCCAGAAGTACATCCAGCCATCCAGCACGATCAACCCGGCGACGAATCTGACCGTTGCGTATTGATCGTTCAATTGAAGTAATCCGAAATTGTTTTCTACCGTCCAGTTTGCCACGAACACAGTCGCTGTTCCGAACAACGCGCCGGTGACGATGGCGTTGAAGAGGGCAATTGACAGATTGTGCAACGCGTGTCGTCCACGCTGCTGCGACCAGTCAAACAGCGGGCGCAGGGTCTCCCATGACCACAGCCCGACCAGCATCAGGATCGGCAGCATCAGCCGCGTGCTGACGAGCATAGATAGTCGCTCTGATTGGTCACCAGGAATTAAGTCAAACATCATCCGCACGATTCAGGTCTTCAGCGATGGTCGCCGCGTGCACGTCCAGTCGGCGCAACAGTTCCTTCACCCGCTAAACGGCACTAACGATAGGCCTCCGGCTTCTGAGGAACGACGCCAAGCTTTTCGTAGTTGAATCCACTGGCCAGAGGCGCGTAGTTACCGATGTACTCCACACTGCTGCCAGGGTCGATAAGATCCTCAAGTTGCAGACACCAGTAAACGGCATTGGTTGTCAGTCGGCGAAGGCCGGCGCTCTGGTAGTCTTTCGCGCTGCCCATCGTGAGGTGGAAGACGCGAGCCGTCTTGCCCAGGGTGCCTGTCCAGGTCTTGGTCCATGCCACCGGTAGCGGTATTTTCTTTGGATTGACGCTGTCGTCGTGGCTGCGACCCAGTAATGGCTGCCCGAAAAGAAGCGCCTGGCAACCGTCAGGAAGACCCTTTCCTTCCGGATAGGTTCGGTAGACGTCGGATGGTCCCCAGACGTCTGTTACGCCGCTAAGAATGGGATGATCCTGCATGCCGTCCACCGGAATGCCTCGTGTGGAGTCGGCGTGCCAATTGCCATGATGGCCCCGGAACGATCCCCCCAGAACATCGTCTCCAAAGCGAACGTTCTTCCCGTCTTTCCGGTACGGGAAATTCTCCAGGAAGCCATGATTGGCCGTTCGAATTCCGATGAGCGGCTTGCCGGAATCAAGATAGGTGATGACATGCTGAATCTGGTCGTCAGGCAGCGTGATGAGTCTACTGAAAAGAATCAGCAGGTCCGCCTTCTGCAGGTGTTGCAGACCGGGAATACGGTGTTGCACGCTCTTGTCCTGCCAACGAATTTTTTGTGTCGGATCGACCTCGTCCTTTTCGTTCAGTGAAAACAGGACGGTGCAATCGAAACCGTGACGCCTGGAAAGAATCTTTGCCAGCATCGGCATTGACTGTTCGCTGCGGTACTCCTGTTCGGCCGAGACCAGCACGATATGCTTGCCACTACCTGGACCTGCGCCCCCCGGATACGTCAGCCACAGCGGGCTGTCCGGCACGGGATGGCGTTTCACGGACGTGTGTTTATCGTACAGACGCTGCCAGAAGTCGTCCCAATACCCGTCGTAATAGTCGTACGCGGCAGTTTCAATGTGCTTTGGATCGATGGATTTCGGTGACGTCGCCGGATCAAAGTCTGTCAGGTGGCCTGTTCCTGCGCGTATGCGAGGAGACACAAAACGCCAGTCGGAATCTCCCAGCACATCACTGCACAGTCGTGCCAGCGGCGCGTCGTATTCTTTCAATTGCTGGCGAGTGTGAATGTGATTGTGGTCGTGGTCCATGGTGCGGTTCGTGTCGTACCAGCATTGCAGACCTTCCGCCCAATATTCGGCCCGATTCTTTGCGGCGTAACACTGTTTCCGGCCACCAAACACGATCAGCACTTTGTCCTCACCCGTCACCATCACCCCGGAATCTGTCGGTTTGCCGTTCACCAGGATGTCGCCGCTGTCGAGACACGTTTTGATTAACGCGGGCGAAACTGCGGGAAACCACCTCACCAGAGCATCAAACAGGCTGACGGGCGTTTCACTCTTCACCCGCCGAAATCGCTGAGCGGCCCGACCATCGTTCCAGAGTCCGGCTTCTTTGGCCTGTTCGAAACATTCTGTCAGTCGGTCCTGCAGCCCCTTGTCAAAGCCCGCTCCATGAATGACGTGACCGAATTCGTGAATCAGGATACTCTCAAGCTGCATTCCTCCTTCGAATTCCAGCACATCTTCTTCTGCGAACACGACCGTTGGTCGACCATTCTTGCGCGTCAGAAACCCACGACTGCGCCAGTTGTAGAAATCAAGTTCTTTGCCTGTTTTGTCACTGGCAAACTGAGGCAATTCCGACGTCAGTTCCTCGTGTCCGATCAGTATGCAAAGTACTTTCTCATCGCGAATACTCTGAGCGATCGGGGGATGGATGCTCTGCATGATCATGCTGAACTGATAGGCCGCTTCCCGATGCGCAATGTCGGAGACTCGTTCAGAGCTGGCGATCAGGATTCCTTCGGCCAGCGTAGCCTTCCCGTAGAATTCGGCAGACAGATTGTACTCGGCCGCCTGCTCGTCGCTCAACGGGTGTACTGGAAACTCTTCGGCGCCTGTCAGAGGAAGAGCTGTCGTTGCCAGAACGGCGACGCTGACAAGTTGCCGGAAAACATCAGACCAAATATACATCAAAATCTCGCGTGCAAAGACGTTCATTGTCATCGGACGGCATCAGAGCCGACGCTACTACACCAGCAATCGGCATGTTGGTCCAGTCGGGGGGACGGATCAATTCTGTCGATCCTGGAAGTCGCGGCGATTCAGGAAAAAAGAACGATGAATGCGGTGTGTGGCCGACCGGAGAATCGAAGTTTTTTAACATTTCGGCCATCATCAGACCTTGCAGCGGAATCAGGGCGACATAGGGGCTCAAGATTCACGACAACAATCGCGGCTCTCGTCGAACCCATGCATCCCTGGTTTTCCTGAATCATCCTCCCGCTTAAAAAACGCACCGCTTTCCTGCACCCTCCTTTTCAAGGAGAGTTGAGCCTAAGCGAGGGGAGAATCCGTCGCGGACTGGCAGATCTGAATCTCCCCATCATGGTCTTTCGCTGCGTGACAGGCGATGATGCAGGCCAACCCCGATTCCACCTGTAAGAAATTGCCATGAAGAACCACATCATTCTGTCCCTGGTCGTGACATCAGCTTTCTTCGTCTTCGGTTCGAGGGCAACGTCGGCTGACACCAGACCCAATATCCTGTTTTGTATTTCAGACGATCAAAGCTATGCCCACACGGGTGCCAATGGCGATCCGGTGGTCAAGACACCCGCATTTGATCGGATTGCGGGTGAAGGTCTGAGGTTCGTGCACGCCTTTTGTGACGCGCCAACATGTGGGCCGTCCCGCTCGGCGATTCTCACGGGCCAGCACATCTGGCGTCTGGAAGAAGCCGGGAATATTCACAGCACGTTACCGGCAAAGTTCGCGACCTACACCGAGTTGCTAAGAAAGGCGGGCTACGCCGTCGGTTTTACGGGCAAGGGATGGAGCCCGGGCCGGTTGGAAGCCGGAGGAAGAACGGCGAATCCGGCCGGCCGGGAATTTCAGAAGCTAAGATCGAAACCTCCCTTCAAGGGAATACGGAATACCGACTACGCGGGAAACTTCCAGAACTTCCTGACACAGGTTTCGAAGGATCAACCGTTTTGTTTCTGGCTGGGGACGTCCGAACCACATCGCGGATACCAGCCGGGAGCAGGGCAGCTGACGGGCAAGGATCCCGCACAGGCCATCGTGCCGCCAATCTTTCCCGACAACGACATCGTCCGCAATGACATCCTGGATTATCTTGTTGAGGTCGAGCACTTCGACGAGATGGTCGCACGAGCCATCGCGGCACTGGAGGCGCGTGGGGAACTGGACAACACACTGGTGGTGGTCACAAGCGATCACGGGATGCCTTTCCCGCGGGGTAAAGCGAGTCTGTACGACGCGGGTTCGCGAGTGCCGCTGGCGGTGCGGTGGCCGGGCGGGATCGTGAAATCAGGCCGTGCCGTGAAAGCATTCGTTAACCTGAGCGATCTGGCACCAACCTTCCTGGAAGTGGCGGGTCTGGGTGTTCCCGAAATGATGACCGCCCGCAGTCTGGTTGACGTTTTCAAAGGGTACGACCCTGCGAGCATGGATGCGGCCTTTGTGGCGATGGAACGTCACGACGGGTGCCGGAAGGGCGGCAAAGGATACCCTTGTCGCGCGATCCGGACCCAGGACTATCTCTACATTCATAACTTCGAACCAACGCGGTGGCCCTCTGGTTCCCCGGATGCAAGCGTGTGTGCGCGGTCGATTCCGTTCGGGGAGATCGACGGTTCACCGACGAAGACATACATGATGGAGCATCGCAACGAACACGGAATGGCGCGGCTGGCGGAACTGGCCTTCGGGATGCGGCCGGCTGAGGAACTCTACGAACTCAGCAACGATCCGCACCAGATGGTGAATGTGGCCGGAAATAACGCGATGGCTGACATGCAGGCGACGCTTCGCCAGCGACTGTTCGATCATCTTCGAAAAACCGGTGATCCCCGTGTCGTCGGTGGCACGGTGGATTGGGATTACTACCCGTATTACGGGAAGATCAGCACGAAGGGATGGAGTGTCGATGAGAAGCCTCGCTAGGACGCTAAGCGTATGGACTGTTTTTGCAGCGTTCTTGCAGCCGGCCATTGCGGATGACCGGCCCAATGTGCTGTTTATCGCGGTGGATGATTTACGCGACTGGGTCGGACACATCGGTGGACACCCTCAGGCACAGACACCCAATATCGACGGCCTGGCCAGTCGCGGCGTTTCTTTCACCCGGGCGTATTGTGCGGCACCTTTGTGCAACCCATCCCGCATCAGTCTGCTGACGGGAATCGCACCATCGAAGTCAGGAGTCTACGGGAACGGAGAAAAGCTGCGGCAGAAACTTCCGCAGGCGGTCACGCTGATGCAGCACTTTCGGGCGTCAGGTTACGTCGTGCGGGGCAGCGGAAAGATCTTTCATGGAACACGGCCCTACGACGACGCTTCGTGGGACGAGTATTTCGTCCCACCTCGAGCGAAGAGCCGACAGGCAGCCCTGCGTGACAAGCGACTGCCGAAGTCGGCGTGGACACCGTGGGGGCCACTTTCTGTCGGCGATGAGGAGATGTTCGACGGCAAGGTCGCCGGCTGGGTCGTGTCCGAACTGAAGAAATCTCACGACAAGCCCTTCTTCCTGGCCTGTGGCTTCACCAAACCGCATCTGCCCTGGTATGTTCCGCAAAAGTATTTTGACCTGCATCCTGTTGAAAGCATCACCCTGCCCAGCACTCTCGAAGGGGATCTTGACGACGTGCCGGCCTTCGGACAAAAGCTTGCTCGGGAAGTCTATGACCCTTCCGGTGAAAAGAACTTTGCCGTCAAGGGCGGGGATCACGCCAACGTCATCGCGAATCAACAATGGCGGACGGCCGTCCAGGCCTACCTGGCAACCATCAGTTTTGCCGACGCACAAATCGGACGGGTGTTGCAGGCTTTGAAACGAAGCGCCTACGCCGACAACACTCTTGTCGTGCTGTGGGGTGATCACGGCTGGCATCTGGGTGAGAAAGAGCACTGGCGCAAGCATGCTCTGTGGAATGTCTCAACGCGTACGCCCCTGATCATTTCCGCGCCCCGCGGTTTCGCCAAAGGCGTGGGCCACGGCCAACTCTGTGAGCGTCCTGTCAGCTTGATCGATCTCTACCCAACACTCATCGATCTCTGTGACCTGCCGGCGCGCGAGGGACTGGATGGGCAGAGTCTCCTTCCCCTTCTGCAGAATCCGCACAGAAAATGGGAACGCCCCGTCGTGATGACCTACGGCAACCAAAACCACGCCATCCAAACGGACCGGTGGCGATACATTCAATATCGGGACGGAACCAACGAGCTCTACGATGACCATAAAGATCCGCACGAATGGACGAATCTCGCAACGATTCCGGAATACAAAAACATTATTCGTGAACTGCAGGCGTCGCTGCCCCGGATCAATCAGAAGTAGCCTGAGAACTGAAATCCGGTGTTCATATTTCTCATTCGCCTGAACAGGTGGCAACAGAGAGAGCAGAGTTCACGAATCATGCTTTCTCTGTTTCCTCTGCGCCCTCCTGTCCAAGTTGAGTAGACGGGATCTGTCCAGGCGATAATGGGCGCGCCAGGACAGATCCCGGCCTACACAACTGAAACCTCTTCGACGCAGATCTAACTTCACTCTCCCCTTGGGAGAGTCGAGCCTAAGCGAGGAGAGGGCGACCGCGCCGGATCCTCCCCTCGCTTTGGCTCAACCCTCCTTGAAAAGGAGGGTGCAGGAAAGCGGCACGTACTTCGAACGAGAGGATGACGCAGGAGAATCTGAGATGTCAGGAAGGAAATCGCAACATCCGCTCCCGACATGCACTGGCCGTCTTACCTGGCGAATCCACCGATCGATTGATTGAATTCCGCGCCAAACGCGCTGAGATTTTTCTTAACCTCGTCAGTGGGATTGCCAAAAACCTGGAAACTCTTGATCTCGATCATCGACATCATTCGTTCCGCATATTTTTCTTTGAACTTCTTAGTGTGAATCAGCAGTGCTTTTGAGTCAGCATATCGTTCGAAGAAAAAGCAGGTCTTTTGATCGGCTGAAATCGACCATTCGTAGCTCAACGTCCCTTGTTCGTTGTCCCTGGTGGCCTTCACCATTTCAGCATTCAATGCTTTTAGATTCTTCAACTCACCATCTTTAATGGATGTTGTGATAATCCAATAAACATGATTGGCATTTTTCGACTTCGACACGGCGTCGTCGTTCAAATTCGTTGTCCCGTTCACTTCGGAGACAAAACAAATCAAGAGAGCAACAAGGGCGACCGACATCAGGTTTAAATTTTTGTTCATGGCTGGGCTTCTATTGGGCGTGGAAGTGTTCTGGATGGTCAGTGTTATTGACCGGTCATGTAACGATTCGATGTTGCAAATATGACTGGACAGGGTACGCAACGATCGTAATAGATCATTCCATCAATGTCTAATTTGGGAGCAGCCTGGCTGCTTCCCGCATGAATCTTCGTTCCGCGTGTAAACAAAACGGGGGAAAAAATGTCAGGAACCAATCCCGGTTCAAGGTCCTGTTGCCGTTTTCTCCCTCGGACGCTTGTTAACTGACGCCACGTGAGTAACCTTTCGACTCTGCTCCGCTCCCGCCCTGCCACCGTGCCCTCATTCGAGCAATTTACTTATTGCCGTAGACGATACTGGCTCGTGGGAGTAACGAAACTGCTATTGAAAACCACTCTGCGCGGCCACAAGTCAGCGTGAAACGCTGTGAGGGTGTGACAGCTGCATCCCACGGTCAGGAAATGCCCAGCTCCCGAGTTCCCCGAAATATGCTGTTTCATTATTGATAACACTCGAATGAATAGCTCAGTACTCAACAAAGCCCGGAATATGACGCTCATCCCCCGTACCATGATAAAACAACATCTTTCTCACTTGTTGATCGTTTGCGTTTTGCCCGCGCTGTTGGCGGCCAGGCCGGCGACAGCCGCCGAGCCGTTTGGCTTTAAGCCCAATGACGTGGTCGCTCTGTATGGCAATGGTCTCGCCGACCGAATGCAGCATGCCCCCTGGGTTGAGACCATTCTGCAGAGCCAGTTGAAAGGCCTGAACGTCAGCTTTCGCAACATGAGCTTCTCGGGAGATATGGTCAACAAAAAACCCCGCAACAAAGGCTTCACCAACGATGCCGAGTATCTGCAGCATGTTGCGCCCGATGTGGTCTTCATCATGTATGGCTACAACGAATCGTTCGCCGGGCCGGAGGGTGCGGATGCATATCAGGCCGAGCTGGTGAAGCTGGTCGAAAAATACCGGGCCCTGCGGAAAGAAAAAGAAGTCGACGCGAGGTTTGTTCTGTTCAGCCCCATCGCGTACGAAAACACCGGCAATCCCGGTCTCCCGGACGGGACGCAACTCAATGGAAATCTGGCAGCATTCACGGAAGCCACTCGGCGAGCGGCCGCCGCATCAGACGCGACTTTTGTTGATCTCTATTCGCGAACCTTTCAGTTGTTCGCATCCAGTGACGAACAATTCACGCTCAACGGCATCCATCTGAATGCGAAAGGTTACCGTCGGCTGGCCGGAATCATTTCGCGGGCATTGCTGGGTAAACCAGCGCCGCGCAATACCAGCTTTTCCGATTTGCACGCCGCCATTCAGGACAAGAACTGGCACTGGCACAATCGCTACCGGGCCACCGATGGCAACGACATCTGGGGCGGCCGGTCAACGCTGACCTTTGTCGATGGTCAGAGCAACGCTGACGTTCTGAAGCACGAGCTGATGATGCTGGATGTCCTGACGGCAAATCGGGACCAGGTGATCTGGGCGGCCGCTGAAGGCCGGAAGATCGAAGCCGACGACAGCAATGTTCCGCCGCCGGTCAAGGTGATCTCCAACGTTGGGGGAGGCAGCAAGAGTTCAAATGCTGATAAGGAGGGGAGTACTAACTATCCAAGCCCCGCTGACAGCATTGCACAGACGGACGTGCCCGAGGGCTATGAGCTGAACGTCTTTGCCTCTGAGGAAATTTTCCCGGACCTGGCCAACCCCGTGCAGATGCAGGTCGACGCCAAAGGTCGCCTGTGGGTAGCAAGCTGGAACACATATCCCAAGTGGGAACCGCTCAAGAAGATGAACGACAGTCTCATGATTCTTGAGGATACGGATAACGACGGCGTCGCAGACAAACGAAAGATCTTCGCCCACGTACACAATCCGCTCGGTTTTGAATTCTGGGGTGGTGGTGTCCTTGTCACATCAGGCACGGACTTGTTGTTCCTCAAGGATACCGACGGCGACGACAAGGCGGATGTGCGTTATCCCATTCTGCAGGGATTGGGGACGGCCGACACGCATCATGCCGCAAACAACCTGGTCATGGGACCTGACGGGGGCATCTACTGGCAGAGCGGTATCTTTCTGGTTCATAACCACGAGACGCCCTGGAAACAGAACCTCAACATCGGTTCCTCGGGAATGTACCGTTTCGATCCACGCACGTTTGTGATCACTCCGCACGCCGGAAACTCACCCAATCCGCACGGTACCACTTTCGACTACTGGGGTTACTGCTACGCCAATGATGGCACGGGCGGAAAGTCGTTTCAGGTGCGTCCGGAGGGCAAGGGATTCAAGATGCACACACTGCTGACGAAGGAGTTCCGGCCCGTCTCAGCCAATGCAATCCTTTCATCAGAGCACTTTCCAGAGGACATGCAGAACGATTTTCTGATCTGCAACACGATCGGATTTCTGGGAGTCAGACAATATGACCTCGACCGTGAAGGTGAGGTCGAAGAGGAAGGAACTCCCGCCAGGACCGCTCAGAAGAACATCGAAATTACGCAAGGCGGCGGGCTGATTACGGTCAACCATCCGGCGCTAAAAGATGCCAGAATCACCGGCTTCAAGCTCAGCGTCAACGGTCGCCAGCAGATGAACATCGCCGAAGTCGAAGTCTTCAGCGGCGGCAAGAATATCGCCAAAACGGCCAAACTTGAGCAGTCGAGCGAACTCAACAAGGGTGCGTATCCGGTTCACCTGCTTGTTGACGGTAACAAGGGCAACTTTGCCCACACCTCAACCCAGAAGAACCCGTGGATGAAAGGCGACTTCCCGGCCCCCGTGCAGATCTCCCAATTCAAAGTATGGAATCGCAAGGGATTCGAGAACCGCTTCAACAACGGCAGGATCGAATTCTTCAACGGCAAGAATGTCGTCGCTGCTGTCGACGTCAAAATTGCCGGCGGAGGAGATGGCGCCAGCAAGAAACGGAAATTCGGCGAGGTCTGGGGAACTCCGGTTAAAGACCTGATCAACAGTCGCGATCGCAATTTCCGGCCGACGGATGCGGTCATCGGTGCAGACGGGGCTCTGTACGTGTCTGACTGGTGCAACGTAATCATCGGCCACATGCAGCATAATATTCGTGACCCCAATCGCGATCACTATCACGGTCGTATCGTGCGTCTGACCATGAAGGGACGTCCGCTGCAGAAGCCGGTGGAAATTCACGGTCAGCCGATCGCCGCGCTGCTGGAAAACCTGAAGCATCCCGTCGACGGCATTCGTCACCGGACTCGTGTTGAATTAAGTGGCCGTGACTCAAAGGCCGTCATCGCTGCCGCCCAGAAGTGGATGGCGGGATTTGATCCAAATGACGAGATAGAAGCTCACCATCTTCTGGAAGCTCTGTGGCTACATCAGCAGCACAACGTAAAAAATGAAGAGCTGCTGAATACCCTGCTGAGTTCGACAGTCGGGCATGCGGTTGTTGCCGCCGGCACGGTGAAGCACTTCTGGCACAATGTGGATGCCAGAGGGGCGAGCGGCTTCGCGGCTCCCGCGGAAATCGAATTCGTCAAGTTTGATCCCCCCAAACGCCTGAGCCCTGCAGATCAAAAGGTCTACGAACTGGGGGCGACGATTTACCAGCGACATTCGCACTGCGCGACCTGTCACCTGGCACACGGCAAAGGCAACGGAATCGTTTATCCGTCACTGGTCCGCAGCCCGTGGGTCAACGGCAGCGAGGACCGACTGATCAAGATGGCTCTGCATGGGATGTGGGGCAGGATCACCGTTCACGGCAAAACTTACGATCCTGCGCGTGGCGTGCCACCAATGACGGCGTTCCGGAATCTGCTTAATGATGAGGAACTGGCTGCCGTGCTGACGTTTGTCCGAAACACGTGGGGCAACAGCGCATCCACAATTTCGGCCGACGTGGTCAAACAGGTTCGCGCGAAAACTCTTGATCGGACGACGTTCTGGATTCCGGACGACCTTCTTGCCGAACACCCCCTGGAAGCCGCCCTGGTCCTCAAGGACATCGGAATCGATCCGGAAGGCTTTTCCAACACGGAACTGGAGGATGAACTGCTCGGCATCGATCCCGCAGAATTGGTTAACGTCGCGATGGCAAAGGGCAACGCAGAGCGAGGCAAGACCCTGTTTTACAAATCAGCGGCGGCCTGTTTCGCCTGTCACGATCCACCGTCCGGAGCGATTCGTCTGGGCCCCGACCTGGCAAAACTCAAGTCCGTCCTGAAGCCTGAGGAACTGGTGGAGTCCGTACTGCGTCCGTCAAAGCGGATCGACAAAGACTTTGCACAGGTCATCGTGCTGACTGTCGAGGGCAAGCAGTTTACCGGCATCCGGGTCTCGGAAAGCGACAGTGAAATCGTACTGCGGAACCTGGCCCAGCCGCAGCCGATCGTCTTCCCGAAAGAAGATGTCGAAGAGGTCTTCGAGTCTCGAACATCACTGATGCCGGCAAACCTGGCAAGGCAGTTGAAGAACCGAGGGGAATTCAACGACCTGATGAAATACGTCATGGAAATCAGAAACCGGTAACGTTCGCGAATTCATCTACATCGCAATTGTCCTGGACACGATGTCCACACGCAGGAACAGAAACAGCTCGCCGCGAATCAACGCGGCGAGCTGTTTTGATTTCAGCGTCGAGGCAACCAGATGCGGTTGGCACATTGTTGCAGCGGGACGATTAATTTGCCGTAATTCGAAGGCGAGGTGTGGTAACGGAGTAAAACGAGAGCATCTGCCACAGCCGGAGATATGAGGAAGGCCTCTGGAATGGGCCGCAATACCAGCTCGAAGCGCCAGCGAGTGAGTCTCGTGCGCTTGTGCAACTCACTCGCTGGCGCTTCGAGCTGGTATCAAGAACGGCAGGAAACCCAATCCCGAGCCATCTATGCCATACTACTTGTGATCGTCGGCTGGGATCACAATCCGCTTTTGATTCGTTGGATGATTTTTCAACCAGGTTGTGATCTGCTCAACCACATCGGGATACATGACGGATTCGTCATTGCGTTCTTCCAAATGGTTCTCCACCGCGTGGTTGAACAGCAGCATCGATCTTCCATCGGACGGGATCACGGCTTTGAAGTTTCCATAGCGAATGAAATGTTTCCAATTCGGTTCGGCGGGAACTTTGTCCCGGAACTCGCTCACGATGTGACTCCACCGAGGATCATCGATCAGGTTGTTCCATTCGTGCGGATCTGTCGAACGGTCATAGAGTTCCGCACTGCCATCGAAGTACTGGATAAGGCGCCAACGTTTGGAGGTGATGGCATGGTTGCCACGGCCAAAGGTCGTTACGGTGTGATCCAGCCATGCAGAATTCGGATCGTTCACCAGGGGCAAAAGGCTTTTTCCTTCCAGCCCGTCTTCGTGTCCCAATCCAGCCATTTCGACCACCGTCGGAAAAAGATCAATCAGATTGACCGGTTGATCACACCTGGTGCCAGCCTGAAAACCTTCCGGCGTCGCGGAACGTGGCGGAACAATCATCAGTGGAACACGCGTCGCTCTGAACCATCCTGTCGCTTTTCCCCAATGGTCCTTTTCCCCAAGATGCCAACCGTGATCTGACCAAAGGACGATCCAGGTGTTCCGTGAGTGTTCACTCTGCTCGAGTTCATCCAGGAGACCTCCGATAAGATGATCAACGAACGTCACGGTGGCCAGATAGCTGGAAACCGCACTTTTCCATTGGCCATATTTTGCGACGGTCGCGTGCGTACCCGATGTGGTAGGAATCAACGCATAGTCGCGACCGGCGTTGGAAAGATCCTTTAAATCGTTCTTCAGCCAGGGTGGCAGGACGGTTGTTGCCGGCGGATACATGTCATGAAATCGTTGCGGTGCATACAGCGGTTGATGAGGCAGGTGAATTCCGACGCCCAGAAAGAAAGGTTTGTCGTAATCCTTCCTCAGCCGCTCACTGCCCCAATTGACCACGGCCGTATCGCGAAACTTCTCATCGGGCAGATCGAGTGGCCCCCAGTCAAAAGTGTGCGTGTCTTTCCATGTTCGATCTGCCGGCATGCCGTTACGGGGAAACGTGATGGTCTTTCCACCGACGTGCCATTCGTAAACCGGTTTCTGGCGAGAACTGAGAATCGCCTTCTTCGGCCAGGGTTGAGGAATGCCTTTGGCGTATTCATGGAACGCGCCCTTTGGATATTTTGTATCGCCATGAAACAGCTTTCCGGATCCCATGACGTGATAGCCATGGCGGACGAGAAACTCGGGCATCGATTCCACATTGGGCAGGCGTTGCGGGTAGTTTGCGTTGTTGGAATAGACGCCCGTGGTCCACGCACGTCTGCCCGACATGATGGCGACTCGCGACGGCCCACAAACTGGCGCCGCACAATGAGCTTCCGTAAACAGGACACCGCGTCTGGCCAAAGCGTCCATGTGCGGAGTCTTAACCTGCGGGTGCCCATCAAGGCAACCAATCCAGTCATTCAGATCGTCGATCGCAATGAACAGAATATTGGAGTGATCCTTTGAAGCGGCATTCGATTGTCCCACGAACACCGTCGCCCATACGATCATCAATGCACAGTAGCGTGAAAACATCATGCCGGTGACTCCAAACGGATGACTGCTGATAGATCTTTGTGCGTCTTGACGGCGGCAGATGTACTCTGCGTTGACGAAGCCTTGTGTGCCGTACGAATCACGACCTGTTCCTACTGTCCTCGCAGTTTCACGTCGTCAAATGCATTCATGTCATCGAAGGAGCCGATGCCAATGCGTCCTTTACCGAATGTCTTATCACGGACGGTCATGTGCGGCTTGGTCATGTCATCGAAGTAGATGTCAATCGAGCCTTGTTTGGAATCGCGAACCAGTTTCACGTCATGCCACGCGTCGGTCCAGGGTGTCCGTTTGCTGTTTTCGGTCAATGCCAGGCGCGGGGCATCTTTGACAATCATGATTTGACCACTGTGTGGATCCGGTTTAGCGCCCAGATGCACATAGTAGAATCGCGTGGGATTTTCATAACAGAAAAAAACGCAGCAGTCGCGGTGATTGCCCGTATCCTTAGTCGACTTGACCTTGAACGTCAAAACAAAATCAGCCGCCTGGACGTCCTTCATCAAGGCGATATGACGCGGACTGCGCACTTTTGGTTTGTACTCGCTCTCACGTTGAGTGATGCTCAGACTTTTGCCTTGGCCATGTTCCTGCAGTGCCCACGACTTGTTGTCCACAATTTCCCACTTGCCATGCCCATTCTCAAAGTCATCTTCGAACAGCAATGGCATGCGCTCCTGAGATTTGTCTGCTGCCTGCAAAGGCAACGCAAGACATGCAAGCGTCGCAACAAAAGAGATTCTCTTCATCATAAGACCTTCTTAATGCTCAATATTCACTGGATACAGGACAGCAGGATACTTGAAAGCACGGCTGGTGTCCTGGAGAATTGGGTCTTTATTCGCTTTGCAGTTCGGGCAAGACCGTCATGAAGCCCCCGTTAACCAAACGAGCTCTACCAGAACGACTGCCCGGTTGGGGCGTTCTGGTCCTGGAGAGTCATCACAGTCCCGAGTTCGCAATGGAATGGCGGACCCATCCGTTTGTCAAAGTCGTGTACGTTTTGAGTGGCCGTGGCACATTCTTTCTCGGCAAAAACGAACAGATCTTTTCCCCGGGAGATGTCATCGTGGTCCCATCGGGGACCCGAAATCGGATTGTGGACGACCCATCCTCTGCCGCCAGTCTTTATGTCTGCTGCGTTGCACGAAGCCTGTTGCGCTTCGATCCCTCGCTCGGCGCACAACTGCCGTGCCGCGTTCTTCGTCGCGAGGGCCACTTCGCACATCGGGTGGCATCGGTTTTTCGGCGCATGGTGCACACCCAGCAGTCGTCGACAACGAAGCGCCCTGTCGCCATGGTGGCCGACGCCATGAAGCTCATTCTTATGATCAGCGAGAGATCAGCAGAATCGCCTAAGTCGGAGAAAGGCTCGGCTGACGATCGACGACGCGTCCAACAGTACGTCGACTCACTTCCCGGCCGATTCTTCGAAGAGACTTCCATTGATGCCGCAGCCGATCAACTGGATATCCCGCGGCGCACCTTCACGAACCTGTTCACCGAGATCACTGGTGACACCTGGCTTCAGCATTTGCGCCGGTTGGCGATTGAACATGCCCAGCAACGATTGCGAGAAACGGACATCCCCATTGCCTCGATCGCCTTTGAATGCGGGTTCAACGATCTGTCAACGTTTTACCGCCAGTTCCAAAAACGTTGCAGGATGTCGCCGGGTGAGTACCGCACATCAACAGGTCTGAATGGTCGGACAGGTTAGCGGCCGGAGAGAGACCTCTCTGGGTACGACTCTCCCCGCAGTGGGGAAGTCGACCTTGTTGTTTTACTCTCCCTCCGGGAGAGTCGAGCCTAAGCGAGGAGAGGGCAGGCCGAAAGGATTCAGGGCGTTGACGAGCAGAGGGCCCCTCTCCGCTCGTTCCTCGCGACTCTCCCGGAGGGAGAGTGAAGTTTCGTTTCATCTCGTTCCCAATCTCCGGCGTGGGAACGAGATAAAAGTGAATTGAATTTCCCAGTGCTTCGTCAAGTCTTAATCCTGGGGTAGCCGAAGTCGCCAGACTTTGGACGACATAGAGAAAAACCTCCAAACTCTGGCGAGTTCGGCTACGGAACAATCCGAATTCTTAGACTTGAACACGCACTAGAGTCGCGGCAACGTCATGCCGCCGTCCACCATGATGATCTGTCCCGTCGAGTAGGGAAAGACGCCCGCCGCCAACGCACGCACGGCATTGCCGACGTCGTCGGTGCTGCCCCAGCGAGGTGTTACGCAAAGCCCGTCCTCAATCAACTTGTCGTACTTGTCCTCGACACCCGAGGTCATGTTGGTTTTGACGATGCCCGGTCGCACCTCATACACGGGAATATCGTGCGGTCCAAGACGCGTTGCATACAATGCGGTCATCATCGCCAGACCGGCCTTGGCAACACAGTACTCGCCGCGATGTGTACTGACGGCAGTCGCTGAAACCGAGCCCACGTTAATGATGCAGAAGAAGACGTCCATGTCAGCGGCCTTCTGCTCGATCATCCAGCGCGCGGCGATCTGGGTCAGGAAGTACGGTCCCTTGAGGTTGATCCCCATGACGCGGTCGAAACTCGCTTCGCTCCCATTCAGCAGGTCCGCTCGCTCTTTCGGCGCCACACCCGCATTGTTGACCAGCACGTGCAACCTGCCGAACTCGGCGCGAATTCGATCGATGATCGCCACTCGCGTCTCAGCCATAGCGATGTCGCCGCGGCAATAGATAACTTGCGCGCCGAGCGCTTCGAGCTCGGCGATCGCCTCGCTGATCTGCGTTTCTTCGCGCAGGCCGTTGATCGCGATGTCGAATCCCGCTGCGGCCAGGCTCTTTGCGCAGCCGAAGCCGATGCCGCGGCCTCCACCTGTGATCAGTGCAACTGGCCGGCTCATGAGTTCACCCCCGCAAAGAAGGTCAGCATCGGCTTGTCGTCGATCATTCGCTGCAGATACAGCGCCAGCTCTCGGGCATGGTAGTCACCCCACATGCTCGACTCGCCATACGGGATTTTGCTGCCCGCCGGGATGTGATCCCAGCCGTTGGGGCGGTGATAGATGCTGTGCAGGATCAGGCCCTGATGCGATTCGTCCTGGCTCAGGTACGGCGAATCGAATAGTGAGCTGCTGACCCTCAGCCCGGCCTGGGTGTACTTCGTCGCCTTCTGTGCATCCCCCTTTCGCTGGAGGTAGTGCCCCAGCCGCAGCAGGCCCTGAGCGCCGATCGCCGCTGCTGAGCTGTCGACCGGCTCAAAGTCGTTCTGCGGCTCAGCCGGCCGGTCCAGGTAATCACCGAGCTTGTGAAGTTGCGGCGCGCCTGTATCCCAGTACGGAATGCCACAGGTCGGCGTGTTTTCGATATAGAAGTCACACGTCGCCTCGGCGGCCTTCAACCACAGCGTCTCCAACTCGGTGCGACCACCGTATGGTTCCAGCTCGGTGTCACTCAGCGTCTCAAGGAACTCAAGTTCCTCGGGATAACCAAGCATCGCCCATGCCAGGCCGCGGGTCCATGTCGTGAATCCGGAGAACCCCTGCTGGCTGTTCGGGCAGCGAAACTCGCCGTCGTTGCGATTGAACACGGCTTCGTGAGTCGTGCGTCCGCGGACATCATAGGTGTCACGGCCCTCGCCGTAGTAGAGGCTGTACCGGGCTGTCGCCGCCATGTGCTGGATCGCGCGGGACAGCAACGAGATCGGCTTGTCTCCCTCTCCCATCAGCACGTGACCGAGGGCATGACCGGCCATTAGGATTCGGCACGAGCGGACCGTGTCGACGAACAGGGAGTGGGGACCGTTGAAGGAGTAAATATAACCGCCGCCCGAGATGTCGGACCAGCGGCTGGCCTGTACGGCGGAGGACGTCTTGATCGCCAGCTTGTAGAACTCCGCCTCCCAGTCATCCTGCTTAATACGGCCTTCCACCATTAAACGCAGCAGGTTGCCGTAGGTGGACAGGTTGTTGAAGCCGTGGTCGTGCACGCCGATGTGCGAAATGTGCGAGGCCATGCGTTGGACGACGCGCGATCGCGCCAGATCAAGGAAGGACTCTTCCCCCGTGGCATCGAACTGCAGCACTGCCGAGCCATAGACGAAGCCCTCCGTCCACTCGGTCCAGCCACGGGTTGAGTAGCGACCGGCGACCGTGAACACAGGCGTACCCTGCGAGCTGTCGTAGTGTTTTTCGATGTCGAGGATCTTCTTGCCGGACAGGACCCAGAAGCGGGCCAGATTGTCCTTCAGAGAAACCGGTGTGAGGTTGGAACTGATATCGATCATGAAACTGTTTTGCCCGGAGGCTGACTGTGTAGAAAAGAGTGATGTGGGCCTGCCAACTGATACGCCATTAAATCACACACGTGCCGGTCCGCAAGCAGGCGGCCCTTCATGTACGGCGATTCTGAAGACCAAACGTTACGGTGCCAGAGCCCGTTGGCTCCAGCATTTGCCGGCGCCGAGGGGTTTGACAAGTGTTGCTGGTTTCAATCCCTTGAAATGAGCGTGACCCAGCGATCCGGTCTGCGGAGGAAACTCAGCCGTGCGTCTGAATGTCACGGTCCGGTGATTTCACAATCCGGCAACGCCGTTGTCAGACGCTCCAGACCCGACTCCGAAATATTCGTCCGTTTCAAAGTGAGCGTTTCCAGCGTCTTGAGTTTTAACAGGTGAACGATGCCGGCGTCACTGACCTGAGTGTCGCTCAGCCTCAATGACTTGAGTTTGGAAAAATGCACCACATGCTCCAGTCCGGCGTCGGTGATCGCGTTCTTGCGAAGCATCAGCGTCTGAAGATTCTTTAATGGTTTCAGCTGAACCAATCCCTTGTCAGTGACTTTGGTGCTGGTGAGACTGAGAAGTCTGAGGTTGACCAGATTCTTCAGGTGGACCAATCCCTTGTCCGTGACACGCGTGTCGGACATTCTCAGCCACATGAGCTGCGAGAGCTTCTGCAGGTGTTTCAAGCCCTGATCCGTCACCGAAACGCCGTCCAGATTCAGGTGTGTCATGGATTTCAATCCCGCCAGATGCGTCAGGGCGTCTTCGGTAAACCTGCCAGCCGTGGTGAAGGAGACCGAATCAACCGTGCCCTGCTCATTCAATTCCAGCACGGCCCCGACTGTTTTGAGTGCCGCGACAGATTCGGGGGAATCCGGTTTTGGATCCTGAGCGGCGGTCAACGCGGCTGGCAAGCTGAGCAATGCGAGCGCCGTAAGGCAGCTCAGGGCACGGCGATGTTTCAGTTGGCGTTTGGTCTGTTTTTTCATACTGGCCTTTCTTTGAGGCTTTGCGTAGGGATGGGACGGCTCATCACAAGGATATTTTTCTACCGTGTATTACGCTGACGTGCGACCGGTGACCGCGAAGGGCGCATTCTGGCCTGAGAAACCGGCATGCTCAGGAGCCAGAGCGTTTCACGAGAAAAAGTAATATGGTCTAGTTGTTGGTGGGAATTGATTCGACCGGGTCGAGCATCGTGCCTTCGTGCAGCAGGAATGCTCTCGCTTTGGGAACGTTATGATCGTTCCAGCCGTAGAACAGAAGCATACCGTCGACGATGCTTCCGTCGGGCCGCCTGACGGGCTGAATGTTGTTGTATATCCAGCCAGGATACTGCGACGTGTCGGGAATCAGGTCACGTTGCTTCTGCCACGTGTTTCCCTGATCAGAGGACGTCCATTCTTCGATCAATCCGCCACCGTGTTTGTCCATGTACCCGTATTCTTTTCTCGATTCGGTGCCTGTTTCTCCCGTGAAACCCTGAGTTTCCAGATAGCCATCCCCGACGATCAGGTAAGCGTGCAGTGTTCCCTCATTGTCTCTACTCAAATGGCAACTGTTCCACTGGTGGTTCGAATGGGTGATCGGCGTTTGCTTCCATGCGCCATTCGCCCGCCGCACGTAGTAGTAGCGGTGGTCTTCGAGCGTGTCCTCGGACAGCACATGCAAAAACGCAGGGGCGCCATTTTCATCCAGCATGATTGTCGGCGGCACACCCGCTCCGCGTCCTTCAGTATTCCAGATGCGGCAAGTCGCATCCGCGGTGTCCGCGTCAATCGGCGTTTTCATTCGCGTCCCGTCAAAATTGCTGACGGCATGCGTTTCCAGATCGATCTTCACGTAGTACAGGTTGTACTTCCAATCGTTCCGCACCGGCTGATCGTAGCGGGCATTGTAGAGACGCTTTGGATCGTTCGATTTCACGTCATCGTACGAGGTGAAAACCACGTGTAAAAATCGCCCATCCGCGCTCGTCAGTTTCGATTGATACGACGACCACTCCAGCCGCCCGGCGATGTCCATGTCCGTCACATCCTGAGCGGGCCCCGTCCAGGTTTCCCCGTTGTCCTCTGAAATCCGATAGGTCCATGAACTGGAATGCCCGTCCGTCCGGTAGTAGACCAACTCCCGATCGCCGGATATCCGGAACGCCGTGGGATAGGAGATTCCCTTCGCAATCTGCGGCGCCTTCCACCATGCGTCAAGGCCAGCGCCGATGTCCGCGGGCCGCTTCGAAATCAAGTGCGTGCCTGGTTTCCTGTGGCAGCCGTAGAGCACATGCAGAAAGTTATCCTCGTCAGCCCAGATCACAGGCGCGTAATGGTGATCCTTGTGCGCCGGCCCGAGCGTCACGACGTCCGAGAATTTCCGGGTCGTCGGGTCATAGGTAATCGCCATCGGAATCGTCTTTGCCGACTTCGCCGGCGTCCCGGCCTTTCCTCCACCTTTGAAGACGATATGAACCTTGCCGTTCAGGTAGACGGACTGGGGCCGCTGCCGCCGATCATAAAGCATCTTGATCGACCCGCCCTCGCCAAAGGCCTGAATCCGGGCCTTCCCGCCATTGACCGGAGAATCGGCGCCAACCACCGCGTCAACCGCGCAGAGACTGATGCCAGGCAGGAGGAAAAACACGATTGTGGGTGTTCGCAGCATAAGGGTTTATTCCTTGTGTTTAGAGCACTTGATTTTAGTCAACCGTGTACAGCGCTGTGCCGCTGATTCACACTGATTAGTGGCGGCGAAGGACGCGTTTCAGCCTGAGAAACCGGCATGTCCACGAGCCAGACCGGTTCATAGGGAATAAGTAAATTGCTTTAGCCGGTCTGTTTCGCGTTCTTCAGCTGTTCCCATTCAGGACGCTCTTTGTAAAAAGGATCGAGTGGGTAGCAGCCGCTCACCATTCCATTTCGTGGCGCGGTCGTGCAGTCGCTGAAGGTACGACACACTTTCTTGCGCGTCATCACTTTCCCGGCCAGAACGTCCGCCGGCAGTTCCGGATAAGAGAACACCATTCGGCCCAGACCCACCGAATCGGCCCAGCCACTGCGAACCACACCCTGGGCGACATGAGGCAACCATTCCTGCAGATACGTGTAGCCGGAACCAACAAAGACCATGTCGGGATGTTGTCGTTTCAGTTCCGCTGTTGTCTGAATTTGCCGTGCCACCCCAACCAGTGGATCTTCGGGAGGCTGATAGCCATCACTCGGTGGAAAGTAAGCGGGACGTTGAATGTGTGGATTGTAGTACGGGCTGCCGGCCGTGGTGCAGACCAGCCGAATCCCCAGTGATTCCAGGAGCGAAAGAAACTTCGACGGCTCAGCAAGGTCGATCCCGCCGCCCGTTCCGTCTCCGCCAAATGCCAGTCGAGGATCACCGTTCTCCTCTGGCACACCAACACGACCTTCTCCTGCTCGATACGGCAGAAAATCGAAGACACTGACACGGACGCCGATCTGCAAACCGGACGTGCAACCTCGAACTCCTTCGACGATCTCGCGCAGAAACCGCGTCCGGTTCTCAAAGCTACCACCGAATTTTCCCGGTCGGTCAACGCCGCTCAGCAACTCATGACCCAGGTATCCATGACAGTGTTTGACATCAACAAATCGAAATCCAGCTTTCTCGGCCAGCGCCGCCGCCTTAACAAAGTCCTCGATCAGTCGGGACAGTTCGTCATCGCTGAACATCGCTGAGTCATCAGTAATACCGAGGCGGGCATCCAGTGAAGGATTGCGTTGGACTGTCCGTGGCTCGCTTTGATCCTTGCGGTTCGGTCGGGCAAAGCGGCCAGAGTGTGTCAATTGCAATCCAACCAACAGATCGCCTGACGTTCCGAAATCCGCCTCATGGGCACTGATGAGCTCGGTGCGTAGTGACTCGATTTCCGAAAGGTTTGCGTCATTGATAAGCAGTTGATTGGGATTTGCTCGCCCATCATGTCGCACCGCAACTGCCTCACCGCCCCACATTAATTTGGCCCCGCTGCGCCCAAAGTTTCGCCAACGGCGTCGTGTGAGCTCAGTCGGTTTACCGTCGGGCGTCCCATCCCAACCTTCCATGGGCAGGATGCAGAATCGATTCCCGATTCTGAAGTCATGAACGTCGATTGATTGAGCCAGCGGCGAATCGGGGCCGCTCTCCACCGAATCGTCGCAGGGAAGATCGACCTCAAGCTCACTCAGGTAGCGTGTAAACTCGGCGTGAGTCTTGAAACTGGCAACGCGTGGATAAGCCATCAGATGCACTCCTGCAACAATTGCTGCGGGGCAACGCCAATCGATTTCAGGATTTCAAGGTCCGAAGAAGGACGATGCGGAAAATCCGGATGATTAATGCTGTTGTCAATCATGCCATGTTTCTTCAGGAAGTTTGCTGCTGAATGTTTTCTTGGGAGGATACTCACAAGCGGGGCCGGCGTCCTGGAGAATTGGGCCTTTCTTTGCTTTGCAATTCGGGCAAGCCCGTCATGAAGCCCCCGACAACCCAGAGATCCCTGATAGCACGACTGCCCATTTGGGGCGTTTGCGTCCTGAAGAGATTTGCCCCTTTGCTCAGCACGCATCTGCCGTGCCGCGTTCTATGTCGCAAGATTCACTTTGCACATCGGGGCCAAAAGATCGCCTTCGCATGCGTGTTCAACGATCACTCAACATTCTGCCGCCAGTTCTGACGGCAGAACGGCATGTCGCGTTCAAACAAAAACTGCCACTCCGGAAATCAGTGAAGCTGCGGGCCAGTGACGAT
Organism: Fuerstiella sp.; assembly: GCA_029941865.1. Classification (GTDB taxonomy): domain Bacteria; phylum Planctomycetota; class Planctomycetia; order Planctomycetales; family Planctomycetaceae; genus Fuerstiella. The sequence continues at coordinate 29,690 of JAPYTO010000050.1, forward strand.
AAACGAGCATAAGCGAATGCTGCTAAAGAGCGTCGATGTACCAGAGCAGCGTAAGGGCTGTGCCGAACACGATAATGATGCCTGCTGCGGCGATGTAATTACGTCGTGCGACGGCACCAATGGCGGTCACAAGAAAACCGAACGCCGTGATGAAGTTGAATGTTTGGAGTTCGAAGCCCACAAGACGGTTCGTCACGCCTGAGTGAACCAGGAACGCACCCAGCAATACGCACAAGAGACCAAATAGAATTCGCAGGAAAGTCAGCTTCGGGAGTGGCGGACATGGTTGCTCTACTGTTTCCTTTGCCTCAGGAGCTCTGAATGGATTGTCGGAAATAAAATTCATTGTCAGTGCCACGACCTGGTTCATGCTGGTCCCCCGCGCCGATCAAAACAGCCATCGCGGCAAGTCGGATGTCGACGATCCGATCCTTACCAGTGTCGATCGATAATCGCCTGAATCTGCGGATACTTTGCATCCGTTTCGTTCAACTTTGTTCGCGTCTGACGCAATTCAACCTTTAGGGCGTCGATGATCGATTTGTATTGAGCGTCTCCATACAGATTGTGCATCTCAAACGGGTCTTCCTGCAAATCGTAGAACTCCCAGGCGACTGGAGTCTGCTCACTTCCGTCCGGCCGACAACCGTAGAAAAAGATCAGCTTGTACCGTTCGCTGCGAACCCCAAAGTGACCGGGCACCTGCAAGTTGTGGGCTAAATGCATCCAGTAGCGATAATAAGTGGATGTTCGCCAGTCCTTCGGTTTTGGCTCGCCATTCAATGCTGCGGCAAAGCTGCGTCCCTGCATCGCCGCGGGAACCGTTGCACCAGCCAGTGCTAACATCGTCGGGGCGAAATCTGTGTTGTTGATCAGCCATCCGTTGGTCGAACCGGGAGTGACAGTTTCGGGACAGCACACAATAAACGGCATTCGCATTGACTCGTCAAACATCCACCGTTTGTCCGTGAAGTCGTGCTCGCCCAGTAAAAATCCCTGGTCGCCCGTGTAGATGATGATCGTGTTCTCCAACTCGCCTGACTGGTGCAGATACTCGACCAGTCCTGAGCCACTCCAGACTGATATCCGTGATAACGTCGCTTGAATGTCCCTTCGTCGTAATCTTGTTCTGAGTCCAGGGCGACGCGCCACGAACGCGAAACACAGGGTCGAAATAAGCGCCCTGGTTCGGCAGCACACAGTAGTAGTCAAAGGCTGCAGGCTCCTGCCTTAAGTGCCATTTCCCGATCATTGCCGTTTCGTATCCAGCGTCGCCCATGGCCGCCGGTAAGTACTGCTTATCGGCTGGCAGAGTGCCGGTCAAATCCAGCACGCCGTTCGTTTGCGAATACTGCCCGGTAAGAATGCTGGCACGGCTGGGAGTGCAGATCGAGTTATTACAAAACACGCGATCGAATCGCATCCCCCGCTTGGCGAGTGCGTCGATGTTTGGAGTTGGATCAAGACCGGCCAGCCGACCGCCGTAGGCACCAATCGCCTGAGTCGTATGGTCATCCGACATAATGAACAGAATATTACAGCGAATTTCGCTGCCTCGTGGCCGCGATTGACGTGTTTCAATAGCAGAACGCGTGCCCTCACGAGCCAGAAATGGTTTCGTCAATTTGTAAACTGTTCCAGGCCGCTCGGCACCATCCGCGTCGGCGGAGAGTGCGAGTGCTGCAAGCAGGGCAATACACCAAAGACACTTCATCGTGAGTTCTTCTTCCTTCCCAGTTCGTACACCGGGCCCTCGGCACGGATTTCTGCGTGCAGAGCGACCATCTTCTTCTTTGTCACTTCGAATCGACGCGGTTCAACTTCGGCCAGATTGGTCGTTTCCGATCCATCCTGCGCCACGTTAAACATTTCGAACCGACCAAGTTCAGCTTGCTTGATGAACTCCATGATCGTCCAATCCGCAGGCTGCCTTGCATCGGCCACGGCCCCGGGATCGACCTGAGGCAACATCGTGGCCACCATCTTATAGTCTCCATCGCGCATGGCGACCTCGTACCCACCGCGTGCGTGCCACAACCACCACATCATCGGACGTTCACGCGATACGGGTTTACCGTCAACGAGCGCTGGGAACACATTAGCGCCGTCGATGACCCTGCCGTTGGTGGGTGATTTTACTCCGGCCGCCGCACTCAGCGTCGGCAGCCAATCGGTGCCATTGATGGGCTCGGAACTTTCCGCCCCCGCCTTGATCTTCCCCGGCCAGCGAACAATACCGGGGACACGAATTCCCCCATCGTGAATATGCCCCTTGGCACCTCGCAGATCGCCTGGTGATCCGAAACAGGTTGGCGTGCGATGCTCGGGCCCATTGTCCGATGTGAACACCACGATTGTGTTGTCGGACAGACCTTGATCGTCCAGAAACGTCAGCAGTCGGCCAATATGATGGTCCAGCATCGTGACACAACCGTAGTAGAGCGGCACCTTGTCCCATTTCGGATTTCGTTTCACCTGTTCGCCACCATAGCTGGTCGCCCTGGCCGCGTGCAACGCCGCTTCATTTTTGTGCCTGAAAACTCTTCCGCGGCCACGACCGGTGTATGTGGTTCACTGAACCACAGGCAGGTAAAAAAGGGTTTGGTCTCGTCTCGTTCTTCAAGCCATTGAATCGCCTCGTCCACGACGATCTCGCTCATCCATCCCTGAACTTTGCCAACGTCGTTTCCGTTGCGTTTGAAGGTCGTTGGATCTTTGCCGAAGTTCGATTTGTTGGCGAACCAGTGGTCAAATCCCTGATCACCCGGATAGGGTTGATTGCCCGAATCGAAATCACCCGAACAATGCCACTTGCCGGCAAACATCGTTTCGTAGCCAACAGATTTCAACCGTTCCGCGATGGTCACTTCCTGACGGGGAATGTGCAGAGGCTTGAAGCGCGCGAAGTCGTACATTCCCACTCGGTAGGGGCTGCGACCTGTCAACATGCCCGCGCGAGCCGGCGAGCAATTCGGACTGGCCGCATAGCAGTGTGTCAGCCGAACTCCCTGCGCGGCGAGTCGATCCAGATTCGGACTTTGAATCGCTCGGGATCCGAAACAGCCCAGGTCCGCATATCCCATGTCATCCGCTAACAGAAACACAATGTTCGGCGGCGGCTGTGCGACGGCAGCCTGCGCCATCGCACAGGACAAGTAAATGGTCAATGCAAAAGATGAAAAGATTCGACTGGTCATGTGCTCTTATGCCTCTTCGTTCGTGTTTGTTCAGTCGCTCTGATGAAGAACGCCACCAGGTCCCAGGGCGCTCAGGCGTTTTTATTTCTTGTAGAACTGCGTCTTGCCCGACAGCACATCAGCCCAGCGGATGGGCTTTGTC
>JAPYTO010000051.1 GCA_029941865.1 Fuerstiella sp.
TACTGAAATCTCACCGTTTCAACGACTCAGCCAACAACACCTGCGATTCACACCAAGCACGAAGCGCAAGCGAGTGAGTCTCGTGCGCTTGTAAAACTCACTTGCTGGCGCTGCGAGCTTGTATCGGGAACGGCAGACCCTCACGAGTGCTCACCAGCAGAGTTGGTATTCTACGATCGGAAATGAGCTGATGGCGCCCGAATCGTGCGTTGGGTACGCAGAGCCATCGACAGCGTTGGGATCTAAGGAAAGTCCCTGAAACGGGCCGACGATACCGAACTGATCAGATGATGCCGGCCAGTTCCTGCAACTGATGCCAGTTTTCGAGCCGGTCCTGCCTTGCTGTCCTGAGGACTTCGGACTCGTGGCCGTCCTTGTCGAAGTGTTTCGAAAATCGGCCCTCGCTGCGGCAGAAGTCGATGAAGTCGACGGTTTCCTTCGTCTTTGGATTATGCCACCAGTCCTCCTTCACCGAAGGATTACCCTGCAGCGACAGACGCGTTTTGATGGTGTCGCCTTTGCGAGGATCGTGGATCAGCAGCGGGAATGCGCGGGTGTCGACTGCCAGCCGAGCCTGGTCGAAGGCCATGTTGTCCGCGACGCCGTGTTCCGGCTGGCACGTTGTGTAACAGTTGATGACGGCCGGTCCATCAAATTCCAGGGCACCAATGACGGACTTGTAAAAGTGATTGGTATGAGCACAGGTTGTCTGAGCGACGTAGGTCCGGGGATGCATCATACAGATCTGAGCAATTTCCTTGCGGCGTTCCTGCTTGCCCTGGAACTCCTTGCCGTGAATACTCATTTTTGCGTTCTGGCCGGTGTACGTGGCCGTGGACGCCTGTCCGCCGGTGTTGGAATAGACCTGTGTATCCAGCACAAGTACGTTGACGTTCATGCCGGATGCCAGCAGCCGCGACAGTGCCTGGAAGCCGATATCGAACATTGCTCCGTCTCCGCCGATACACCACAGCGGCTTGTCCGCCCACCCCTTCTGATTCCAGCGCGAGCGCACACCCATCGCATCAGCGGGAGCATTTTCGAACAGCGAATTCGTCCATGGGACAAGGTATGGATTGTACGGATAGGTCGAAGTGTAGACAGTGTTGCAACCAGTGGCCGCGATGATGCCCCATTGGTCGCCGTGTTTGGCTCCTGTTGCCGCGCACATCATGCGGAGTGCCGTCCCTTCCCCACAACCCGCACATGATCCCGCTCCACCGACATAGACGTGAGTCTTTTCCTTGAGCATCATGTCGATCAGCAGGTTGTCGTTGACGTACCGCTCATCCGTGGGACCAAATTCCTTGAAGAAGCGATGACTCTTGCGGATGGACTCCATCGTCTGTTCTGACTTGGGAATCATCTTCAGCGCCAGGTCATCGCAGACAGTCACACACTCAGCGCAACCTTTGCACTTGCTGGGGTCGATAATAATCCCAAACCGGCCGCCTTCCTTGCCCTTCTTTTTCGGACCGTCGTAGTACTTACGAGTCTTCGACCACTGGGCCTCGAACATCGCGCGGTCCTTCTCGTCGTCGATGTTTTGCAGCTTCGTCTGAAAGTCTGACTCCGCCAGCACCTTGCCCAGGATTGCTGTATCGGGACACTGAGTCACGCAGTCCATGCAGCCTGTGCAGTTGTCAGTAATGTACTCGGGGATTTCCGGTGCGATATAACTGAAATCTCGCAACGTTGCGGTCCCGGCCGGGACGATGGATCTCGCGACTTCCAGGTCGGCTGGCAGATCCTTGGGGCCTGATCCCGCTTCGTAGCTGCGAATGATCCTGTCGTTGAAGTCGGCCACGTCCAGAATGGGCAGCAAAGCTTCCTTGTACGGCGCATCCGTGAGCGTGCCGTACGAATTGTTGTTAAAGGGATCTCGGTCGCTTGCCTCGTTCATTGAGTCTGTTGATTCGACGGTTGCCATGATTCTCTCGCTGATTGTTGGTTACAATGAAAGGTCGTTGGGGCCCGGGACCTGCGGTGAAGCAGGGTTGCTACGTGTTTCGCGTAAGAACGACGCTTAACTTTCTGCCTTGCCGTTTCCGTTGCCGATGATCTCGACAGAAATTTCCTGCATTTCGCTGTAGCCACGTTTTACGCACGTCAGGTTATCCTGCACCACCTGCTCACCACGTTTGCCAAAGTATTTCCGCAGCGCTTTTTCGACTCCTTCGTAGACTTCCTGTTCAGACATTTCACTCTGCTCGGCATACGGCGTCAGCTTGAGGAATCCTCCCAGCAGGACGATGCCCTGCATGCGCATCTCCAGGTCCGCCACCGAAGCGACTTCTCTGGCAATCTTGACCATGTCCGTGAAATAGACACGCAGTCTCTTTTCCCGAATGCTTTGTTTGTGGTGCGCCGGAATTCGCTGCCACACCTCTGCAGGCTCGGCAAACGGACTCTGCATGAAGATCGCTCCGCCGTCGATCATCCCCTTCAGCGGATTACCGCTTAAAAGTGCCGTCGTATCGTTGAGCACGACAAGGTCGACGTGTTCGAGTTCCGCGTGAGAGTAGATATGTGAATCTGCAATGGTCAGATAGTACGTGGTTGGCAGCCCCTTCTTTTCCGACCCGTATTTGGGATACGCCTGTACGTCCTTGCCAAACACCTGTCCGCTGATGGTCGCGATAACTTTGTTGGTGGTGACTGAGCCGAATCCTCCCACAGAATGTCCGCGCATCGAAAACGCACCTTGAGGCCGCAAATCGGGATCCACCTCCGGTTGCAGCGCCAACGGATGCGGGACTCCGACACAGAAGTAATCCTGACCGTCGTCGACCATGTTCCTGAAGGCGGCGATGATGTCGCCAGGACGGACGTCGCGGCTGCCGAGTCCCGCAGCGCCGTGATAGATTCGGGGGATGTTTTTGATGCGTTCTATTCCTGCCTGACCGTTGGCCGCGTCACAGAAAGCCGCTTTGATCTCCCGTGTCAGATGATTTCCGGTGGTGGACAGCGGGTCGTCCATTCGCTCGAGCACGGTGACTGCCGCGCAGTCTTTCAGAGCATTGATGATCTGCAGTGCCGGGAACGGACGAAAGCAGTGAATATTGAGACAACCAGCGGCGATGCCCATTTCGTCGCGGAGGTAGTCGACGGTGATTTGTGCGGTTTCCATGTAGCTGCCGAGGCCGACAATGATGTACTCGGCATCTTCGCAGCGGTATGCGTCAACGAATCCGTATTTGCGACCTGTCTTGCGGTAGAACTCGTCAAAGGCTTCCTGCAGAGCAGGTTCCACAAAGTCGTAATACCCGCGTTGGGCAATCTTGCCCTTCATGTAGGAATCCTGATTCTGCACGACTCCGGACATGACAGGGTTGCCCGGATCCATCAGGTTCAACAAATGTTCTTCCGGACGGCCCACGAATTCCTTCATGAATTCAGGCTCCAGCAACCTGACGGATTCGACCGTGTGCGTGGTGAGGAATCCGTCCTGCACGTTCAGGAAAGGAGTCGACGAAGCTTCGGCGGCGCGGCGGGAAATCAGGCACAGGTCGCCGGCTTCCTGCGCATTACGGGCGAACAACACACCCCAACCGCAGTCAGCAACACTCATCACATCGTCGTGGCCAGCGTGAACATTGAGACTGTGGCTTGTCAGAGCGCGAGCGCCGATGTTGAACACCACCCCCAGCCGTTTACCAGAGATCGTGTACAGCACCTCCTTCATCAGGACCAGGCCCTGACCCGATGTAAAGTTGGTCACGCGCCCGCCAGCCGCCGCGAATCCTTCACAAAACGTGGCCGCTGAATGTTCGCTCTCGGGTTCGACAAACACCAGCTTGTCGCCCCACAAATTGGGTATCCCGTTCATCATCGCGGCGTTGAATCCGCTGCCCATCGTTGTGGAACTGGTGATCGGAAATGCGCCGGATCCCTGGCTGATGCGTGTTTCCACCCACACGACGGCCTCCGCGCCGTCGCAGGTTGTCGGTATACCCGGAAACTGGAATTTCCGTCTGACCAGTTCCTCGACAGGAACCGGGGGATTCTTATCCAGCGCGGTCGCCATTGTACTCTCTCCAGCAGACGAGAAGTCCCCGCAGACAGGCTCCAGAGTGGAGCGCCCAGGCTTCCCAATTCAGTGTTCGTCAACGTTCTTCTTCGTCGTTCGTGACTTACGATCAACTATGATTAAACGTGCCAACATACTCCGAGTTACCAGGAGAACACCGGCATCGTCGAAGACCACCTTGATTGAGCGATGAAAAGAATCGCTCAGGAAAGGGTCGATTTTTCACTGTACCAGTCCAACACGCGAAAAGAAAGCAGCCAGCCGAAAAGACGCCTGGTGGGAGAGCCGTCAATTACAGGTAAGGGCCAACATTCGCGGTATTATTCGATAGAATAGGTAGGTGAACGAATCGGCACAGGATTTTGAAACCAAGGAAACAAACGGTGAAGACAGTGGATGTGTTATTTGAAGAATCAGGCCTCTGGATCGAAGATGTTGCAGAGCGTTCAAAGCTTGCAGAAGAACGCGTCGAGGCCATCGCGCTGGGGCGCTGGACACCTAGTCCCGACGAACGAATTCGCATCGCGCAGGCATTGTCGGTATCCGTGGACGAAGTCAGTTGGGGGCATACAATGGATCCCCGCAACTTGCGGTACCGCCGCTTTGGACTGAAAGAGGATTTTTGATGCAGCATGACGGCAGCAGGTTGCAGCTGCCGCTCAGAAACCGGTGGCCCGCTTGTGTTGATCACTCATGAGGAGGAGGAGATGGCGAACAACGTTTATGACCTCTGCCACTTACACGGCATGAACGTCGAGGAACTGAGCGAGCGATGCGGGTTAAGTCACGACCGCATTATGGCGATCGTCCTCGGTCGCTGGACACCCAGCCCGAGCGAACGCACGAGCATCGCGGATGTGTTTGAAGTTGCACCAAACACCATCGCGTGGGGACACAAAACGCCTATCCAGCACCTGTATGGCCACGGCCCAGGCTAGTGCATTGTCACAGTTGAATCTTCGGGTTGCAGATTCGTGGCGTAAGCTTCCAGCTTGCGATTCATCAGGAGAAACACACGGCAAGCAGGATGCTTACCCCACTTTTTGACAGTGACAAAGCACCAGGCTTTGGTCACGACGACTCAACTGGTGACGAGTTTGCGAATGTACAGTTGAGTCTTTCCCTGCCGGTTCACAATACGAATCAGGGCAACATACGTTCGGCTTATGCGGAGTACTGCGAAGCAACTCAGAACGTGGAGCGAATTGACCTGAGTATTCGCCGCGATCCGGCCCGCATAATGCGTGAGTATCAGGTGGCGGAAGCGACCGTCCCGCAATACGAACAGACAATTCTTCCCAAAGCCAAAGAAGCCTGCGATCTGATGCAGGATGCCCGAGACGCAGGAGAATTCGATTTTCTGCGGATTCTGACAGCCCGACGGGCTTATTTTGATGCCAACATCAAATATGTCGTGGCGTTGAGGCAACTGGCACAGGCCAACGCGAAAATTGACGGATGTTGCTAACTGGCGGACTCTTAAATGTCGCTTCCTATGATGGCGACGACAGTCTTCGAGGTCAGGCACTCAGCGGACAGCAAAATGCCCGGAAATACGCCGCTTACGCTGCGTTTGATGTTGTACTTGAAGAAGTCAAATTGACCGAAGCGGAAAAACGACCTATATTCACCGGTAGATTCTGAGTCCAACGACGTATTCTTTGATGTCATGAACCGAGCCGTCTCCACAATTCTGATTCCTCTCTTGCTGGTGAGCCAGGGCCTGTTCTCTGTCCCTCATTCGCACGCGGGGACGTCAGTTGCTGAGCCGGATGGACATGCTGCTCGCCCGCACGTGCATCTTTTCGGTGCCGACCATCATCATGGTCATCACGAAGACGAGGAATCACCGTCGGTACCAACCGAGCAGGTTCCCGATCACGATTCCGATGCGGTTTACACCGGTGGTGTCCAGCTATTGAACGACTGCAAGGTCGCAAAAGTCGCTAAGGCTGGATTGCTGGCCGTCTACATGAATTGCGACGAATCGGCAACTGTTGCGGTGTCCCGGCTTTGCACTCGGCACCACCCGCCGCCCATTCTGCGCCCGAAATTCGCGCTGTATATGCAGCTACTCTCGATTCGCTGCTAACGCCGTCGCAGCCGTGTCTCCGGTCTCGTCCGTGATGACACCGGCTGATTGCTCACCGGCGTGCTTCATAGGTGTTCCATCGCAACTCATTCGATGACGTTGCGAGAACTAGACCTCTGAAGCCTCTCATTCGACGATATCCGCGATCCGCCATTCCTGTTGGCGTGATCGCAATCCGTTGTCAGCGATTCCGAGGTCACATCATCATGTACTTTCCAAAACCACTACGCCTGCTCGGCACAGTGGCCATCGTGGCGGCCGTTGCTGGAGCAGCATTTTTTACCCGCGATCGATGGGTGGCAATGTTCTCGTCGTCGGAGTCTGAATCGCACGTGGCAGATGCCGCACGGCCTGTCGAACAACCGAAAGTTCTGAAGCTCTCGCCGCAGGCCCGCAGGAACCTGAAATTGGTCGCAAAGCCAGCGAGACCGCAGACCTATTGGCGGACAATACAGGTTCCCGGTTCGATCGTTGACCGTCCCGGACGATCCGATCGAGGCGTCACATCACCTGCGGTTGGAGTCGTGTCAGAAATCCATGCGTTTCCCGGTGACACGGTGCGACCGGGCGACCGACTCTTCACTCTCAGACTGTTCAGCGAGTATCTGCAAAACACTCAGAAGGAACTTTTTCGTTCTACGAAAGAAGCACAGATCGCTCGCGAACAGTTGGCTCGGCTTAGTCCACTGGCAGACAGGGGTGGCATCTCAAAATCCAGGATCATCGAAGTTGAGAATCAGCTTCTTCGGCAGGAGGCTGTCATTCACGCCCATCGGCAGGACCTGTTGACGCGGGGACTGAGTCCGCAACAGATCGCCAACGTCGCCAACGGTCAGTTTGTGTCAACAGTCGACGTGGTTGCACCGCCTCGAATCAAGGAACGTGGGAAGCTCGTTACGATACGACAGGCATCCTTTCAGGAAGGCGCCGGCAGCGACGAGGTTTTTGCGTTTGAAGTTCAGGAACTCAATGCCGGACTCGGGCAGCAGGTCCAGGCCGGGCAGTTGCTGATCACGCTGGCGAATCACAGTTCCCTTTATCTCGAAGGTCACGCCTTCAAACGGGAGGCACCGTTTCTGGAGAATGCTGCTCAGAACGGCTGGAAGATTTCCGTTGAGTTCTCTGAAGACGTACCGGAACATTGGCCGGGACTGGAACAGTCGTTTGAGATCCGATACCTGTCCAATTCCATTGATGAACAAAGCCGTACGTTCGACTTTTTTATCCCGCTCGTAAACCAGTCGCGTTCTTACAAAAACAACGGCGAGACATTTGTGGTCTGGCGATTCAGACCGGGCCAGCGAGTGCGGCTGCATGTTCCCGTTGAAAAACTCAACGATGTGTTTGTTCTGCCGAGTGCCGCCATTGTTCGCGAGGGGCCGGAGGCGTACGTCTTTCAGCAGAACGGCGACCTGTTCAATCGGATTCCCGTACAGGTTCTGCACGAAGACCGTTTGAACATTGTTGTTGCCAATGACGGCAGCGTCACGCCGGGTCTCTATCTCGCACAGAGTGCAGCAGCGTCACTCAACCGTGTTCTGAAAGCACAGGCTGCGAGCGGTATGCGTGCCGACGTACACGTTCACGCGGACGGTACCGTCCACGCATCTCATTGAGGACAGCACGATGCTTAACGCCATTATCCGATTTTCACTCCGTTACCGCATGCTGGTCCTGGTGATCAGCATGGTGATGTTGGTGTACGGTTCCTATCTGGCGACACAGATGCCGATCGATGTCTTTCCGGACCTCGACCGCCCTCGTGTCATCATCATCACGGAATGTCCCGGCCTCGCGACCGAAGAAGTCGAAACGCTGGTAACGCAACCGATTGAAATCGCTCTACTGGGTGCCAGTGGTGTGCAGGCCGTTCGCAGTCAGTCGACAGCCGGTTTGAACGTCATCTACATCGAGTTTGATTGGAACACCGAAATTCGGGCCGCTCGACAAACTGTGCAGGAGCGATTGATAACACTCGGCGGAATACTGCCGGAAGGCATTCTGCCACAAATGACGCCGCCAGCTTCGATCATGGGGCAGATCGTTGTTGCAGGGATCTACCGTCAACAGGGGCCGAACGATGGAGAGTTATATCCCATTGGTAAAACGGGCCTGATCGCCGAACTCGTTCCGAGCGGCGACTCACAACCGGCGATTCACGTCTGGCGACCGGTGGAGCGCAACCACGTCAGAACGTGGGAGGCGGTTCCTGCGAAAGACGCGAGTTGGAAAACACCGACCCGAAGTGATGATCTCTTCCAGACCGAAGAATGGCCTGAAGCGACTATCACAATTGACGGCACACAGCATACGGTGGAATTTCCATCAGAAGCGTCTCGCCAACTGTCGCTGCGAACCACGTCCGACTGGATCATTCGGCCACGAATCCTGAAGGTGACGGGCGTTGCAGAAGCCTTCATCCTGGGCGGCGATAAGAAACAGTATCAGGTACGGATCGATCCGGCAGCGTTGCTGGAATACGACGTCACATTGCAGCAGGTCGAACAAGCCCTCAAAGAAAGCAATATCAACACCAGTGGCGGCTTCGCGGTCAAAGGCGAAACGGAACGCCCCATTCGTATTCTCGGGCGACTGGGACCGGAACCGAGGCGCGTTCTGCACGACTTACGACAGATCCCGGTGAAAGCCAATAAGAAACGATCTGTCTTGCTGGGACAGGTGGCCAGGGTGGTCGAAGGCGCGGAATTCAAACGTGGCGACGGGAGCATCAGCGGTCGTCCTGGCGTTGTGTTCACAGTCGTCAAGCAGCCGCATGTGGATACGCGTGATTTGACTGAACGACTGGAAACCGCGTTTGCAGAATCCGAAGAATCACTGACAGCAGATATTGTCATCAACTCGCAGTTGTTTCAGCTTCGCAACTTTATCGATCGCGGTATTTCTAACGTCGGTGAAGCACTTGTGATTGGTGCCGTGCTGGTCATCATTATTCTGTTCCTGTTCCTCCTTAACTTTCGCACGACATTCATCACGCTCACCGCGATTCCACTGTCGCTGGTAATTACAACGCTCGTGTTTCGATTGATCGGCCATCTTTCAGGCACGGAACTTTCCATCAACGTGATGACGTTGGGCGGACTGGCCGTCGCGATGGGAGAGCTCGTCGATGATGCCATCGTTGACGTGGAAAACATCTTTCGGCGACTGAAGGAAAACAATGCTCTCGAAGCGCCTCGGCCTGCAATACAGGTTGTCTACGAAGCGAGCAACGAGATTCGCAGTGCGATCGTGTTCGGTACCGTCGTCGTGATTCTTGTCTTTCTGCCGCTATTCGCACTTTCCGGTGTTGAAGGCCGATTGTTCACGCCGCTGGGTGTGGCCTACATCATTTCGATTCTGGCGTCGTTGTTCGTTTCATTGACCGTGACGCCGGTCCTTTCGTTCTACCTGTTGCCTCAATCCAAAGCCGCCCATGCTGAGAAAGAAGGGATTCTGCTGCAGTCCATGAAATGGATGGTCACTTACCTGATCCGCCTGAGCCTGGCACAACCGGCTCTGTTGTTGTTGCTGACGTGGGTCGCCGTTGGGTTTGCGGGCTGGCAGATGGCTCATCTTGGCAGAAACTTTCTGCCGGAATTTGACGAAGGCAGTGTGCAGATCAACCTTACGCTGCCGCCGGGGTCGTCACTGAATGCGTCGAATCAAACGTCCGGTCTGATCGATCAAAAGCTGCGAGAGATGCAGAAGTCCGAGAAGAATCCGGACGGTGCCATCCTGCATTTCGTGCGACGCACAGGGCGAGCGGAAATGGACGAACACGCATCGCCCGTCAACGCGGGTGAATACATCCTGAGCATGAATCCGGACAGTCGGCATCGTCGTGAAGATATATTGAAACAACTGCTCGATGAGCTGGGAGAAGAGGTCCCCGGAGTTGATATCGAAGTCGAACAGCCGTTGGCTCACCTGATCAGTCACATGGTGTCCGGTGTGTACGCTCAGATTGCCATCAAAATTCACGGTGACGATCTCAACACGCTTCAGCAGTTGTCCGAACAGGTCAAATCGACAGTGCAGAACATTGACGGCATCACCCCGCCAGTGATTGAGCCAATTCGCCAGACCGAAGAACTGCATATTCAACTTCGCACTGGTGACCTTGCTTTTCATGGAGTCACGCGGGCCTACGTCGCTAACGTTGTGCAAACGGCACTTCAGGGCGAGGTCGTTTCGCAGGTGCTGGAAGGCCAACGTCGATTCGATTTACTGGTTCGGCTGGAAGAAGACTATCGCACCGATTACGCCAATCTCGGTCGGTTGAGAATCGACCTGCCCAATGATCGAGGACAGATAGAACTTCGCGAACTGGCGGACATCGGCCCGGGAACCGGTCCAAACGCGGTCAATCGCGAGAACGCTCGGCGTCGCATGGTGATTCGCTGTAACACACAGGACCGCGACCTTGCGAGTGCTGTGAAAGAGATCAGGCAACGTGTCGACAGCCAAATCAGTCTGCCGGCAGGCTACTTCATCGAATACGGCGGTCAGTTTAAAAGCCAACAGCGAGCGACCCGAACCATCGTCGTGCTGGCGAGCGTCTCCATCGTCGGTATGTTCGTCGTACTGATGTTGCTGTTTCCATCCGTCCGCGTTGTACTGCAGATTCTGAATGCTCTTCCGACGGCGTTTATCGGGGGCGTACTGGCGTTAGTGATCACGAACCAAACGCTCACGGTCGCCAGTCTCGTCGGGTTCATCTCATTGGGAGGAATCGCTGTCCGAAACGGCATTCTGCTGGTGACTCACTACTTTCATCTGATGAGGGAAGAAGGCGAAGAATTTGGTCACGAAATGATTCTGCGTGGAAGCCTCGAACGGCTCGCTCCGGTACTGATGACAGCTTTCACCGCTGGATTTGGACTGTTGCCGCTTGTTTTGGGCGGACAGGAACCAGGCAGGGAAATCCTCTATCCGGTCGCCACGGTGATTCTCGGTGGACTGATCACATCGACGTTTTGCGAGTTCCTGATTCACCCCGGAATCTTCTGGCGATTCAGCGGTAAGGACGCCCCAAGACTCACGCAAATCGAAGAACCAGGAGAACACATCGACCCGTAAGCTGACTCTGTTTGCATCGTCGTCAACTCAGTACGCAGTTGGCACAAGTACCCATCACGTCCAGGCAACGTTACGCGGACAACAACACTTTTATGGCAAAGGAATTTCCAATGAAAACCTCTCACTGCACTCTCTCGTCAGTCGCAACACTACTGTCGATTTCACTCATGGTCGGTTGTGGAGATAAGACAGCAGAGCAACCCGCTCAACAATCGGGAACATCATCGACATCGGAATCAGATCACGGTCACCCGCACGAAGGCGAAGGCAGCCACGGTCACGGAGCCGGTCCGCACGACGGAACGCTCGCCGACTGGGGTGGGGGCAGGTATCACGTTGAGTTCACGGTCGATCATGACAGGAAAGAAGCGACCGTTTACGTTCTCGGCAGCGATGAAAAGACACCCGAACCGGTCACGGCAGAGAAACTTCTGCTGACGATCACCCAGCCTCAACTACAAACGGACCTTCTACCTGTGCCACTGGATGGCGAGTCGGACGGCAAGTCATCCCGCTTCGTCGGAACGCACGACGGCCTTGCTACTGTCATGGAATACGAAGGCATCATCAGTGCCGAAGTCGATGGCACTCCCTACGCCGGCAACTTCAAAGAGGAAGCCCACGGTCATTCACACGGAGAAGACGACGCATTGGTCTGGGAAGGAGAACCCGAAGAACACGCGGACTTCGTCATCAAACTCGGCCATCACGGCAAGCATTTGCACGCTGGTGAAGAAGTCGAACCCGCTGTTTCCATCACACGCGATGGCAAAGCTGTCAGCGATGCAAAAGTCTTCAACGCCCTGTTTAGTGAGGACGGCAAGACAGAACTGGCCAAAGAAGTTGCCACCGTCTACGAGCCAACCACAAATGAAGAACCCGCCCACTATGCTCAGGGAGGATTGGCGATTCCAAAGGGTGTCACAAAAGTGGTATTGCGATTCCGCATTGTCCCTTCTGGTGCTGACGCTGTGACGTTCGACGTGCCCATCACCGTGGAGTAGTTCAAACTCAACAAACGAATCGTTCTCCAACGCACCGTGCGAACGTCCTTGCCCTTGATCGGTTGCCCTGCTTCATCCCAAAGTCTGGCTCGCCTGCCATCAATGGTTGCGT
This sequence comes from Fuerstiella sp., assembly GCA_029941865.1. Lineage (GTDB taxonomy): Bacteria > Planctomycetota > Planctomycetia > Planctomycetales > Planctomycetaceae > Fuerstiella. The sequence goes on from JAPYTO010000051.1 coordinate 12,318, forward strand.
ACCAGCAATCATCAAATTTGCGATGACATGCCGTGCCATGCGCTTGTCGTTTCCTGTCTCGTACCATTGGCTGGAATCCTCCAGTGTTGTGTCTGGTTGCAGACCGGCCCTCTGGCCTTTTTTACGTAGAGACCATGGGCACCCGTCCACGTTCGCCTCTCGTGCTATTGAGTCGATGGCGATTGAGATTTGATCGCGTCCTCATGTGGCGAGATTCGTTTCCGGTCAGGGGATACGACCGGGACTCATACCGATTGGTGCGTTGGGCATCACGGTGTTCTTTATCCTGTTGGGGACAGTGCCGGCAACTCTCCCTGATCTGAAGCCAATGTGGCGAGTTCTCTTCAGTTCCCACTCCGGACTGATCCTGGGGGCGGGATTCTCTGCCGGGTTCTACATCATTCCTTTGCAGGCACTTCTGCAGCAACTTTCTCCCAGGTCAGAGCGAGGCCGGTTTCTGGGGACAGCAAACGCGATTTCTTTTGCCTTTCTGACCGCCTCTGCAGTGCTCTATCGAATCATTCGTCCGGCGTTTACTGAACATCCGAAAAAAATATTTTTGGTGTGTGCCGGGCTGATGGCAGCCGGAATCGTGTTTTTTCTGGTGGGATCCAGAGCCAAAGGGCTCACGCTGAAACCTGTCACAAACTGATGACGTGTCATGGAACGACAGATGCCGGCGATTGTGCATCAGGCGACTACAGACAGGCGGCGATTCACTCGGCTGCCGATATTGTCTCGTGAGGCAAGGCAACTGCACTACTTCAGCAGTTCGATCATGCCTTCACCGAAGGCGGTGCCGATCTGCGCGAAACACCATGGACTTCCGTAGTAGTGATACGGTCGGTCATTGCCGAACTGTCGCCATTTGTCCACGTCTTTGCTCCAGCTGCCGGGCCCGGTGTAAATGGCATGTGCTTCCATGTCCCAGAATTTATCTGTCTTTATGCACACGGCATTTCCTTTGAATTCCGGGAATTCGGGCACAGCGGCCTGAGCTTTCTTGATGTAGTCACGCGGCGAACCGTCTTTGTCAGCTTTCATTCCGTCGTGCCCCATTTGACCGATGATAAAGCGCATTTTCGGAGCGTTGAATTCTTTGCGGACGTCTCGGATAAAGTTGGCCATGTTTGCTTCGTATGTGAGCCAGCGATCCTGGTACTGGTCGTTCCAACCCTGAAACCAGACGAAGCCCATCATTTCGTAACCCTGGTTTTTGTCGGCTGGAAAACGGTCACCAAGCCCCGCCAGACATTCGTGGACTTCTTTGACCATGTTGCGGTAGTCTTTTCCGAACTGGTCCTTGTATTGTTCAGCCGTAACCAGCTCGCGAGGCTTGAATGTTCGCAGACGCTTCTTCTTATCAGATGTTTTGTTCTGCTCCGTAACCCGCTTGTTGTACGTTTCGATCTTTGCCGGCTCTGCTGCGTTCCACGCTTCGGTTTCGGCGTTCTGCGCAGCGGCCTGTGCGGCGTAGGCTTCGTCGCTGAGCAGTGACGATGGCGGCAGGAATCCTCGGGCCAATGCTCTGCCGCCCCACGACGTCTTGATGATCAGAACCTGTTCGTCGTAGTGATTTCCCATCACATGCCCAAAGTTGAACTCCGGACCAAAGCCCTCGTTCGGGGCACCGTAGCCCACCGTCAGATCTCCGTGCATGCCAAGATAGTTGATCCACACGTCATGACGAGTACTCCACAGGTATGTGGGTGTGCTGCGGTTGTCATCGGGGTTCGTCGTTTCTTTGACGGACTTTGTAAAGGCGTCGTAATCGCCGTCCTTGATAAAGTGTGTGTATCGCTCGCGGTATTCTTTCTGCGTGATCTGCCAGGCCAGCGGCCCGGGGAAACCTCGGCCCTCCATATTGGATTGGCCAGCCAGGATAAACACTTTGACTTTTCCGCTGTGGGTTGATGCTGCGAATTCGGGGTTGTCAGCCATTGCATGCAGTGGACTGACAGTAACCAGGCACAGCAGCAGAAATCTGTTTACCGTCATCGAGTTCTCCGTGAATCTTCAACCGAAAATCATGGTGTGGGCAGGACCAGACAAAGTCGGATGAGGATTCTCGTCAAACTGGTGACGAATCGCCACCAAGGCAGTGTCGGGTGCGTCAGCTTCCGTGCCTTCGAATGACAACGAACGAGACCCAACAGGCAGGAAACGCAGGCTGACGCCTGCGGCTCGCCAGGCAGATGTCAAATTGACTTGATAGCCAATCAGCATAATTTGAACTTCTGAGGAGCCTTGCAAAACATTCAGAGTATAATTTTGTTTCCACGCGGTGAAGAGCCGGAGGATCGGGACCGCAGTTGCCGGGGAAGCTTTGTCGTGCGCTCTGCCGATCTTCCACGGGAGACAGAACATGGCGGCAAAGAAATGCAAATGCGGCGCAGATCTTGTGCTGGAAACGGACAAGGTCCGAGGGAAGTGTCACCGGTGCGTCAGGAAAGACAATCCGAGAGGACCAAAGGAACAGAAACCGAAGACGTAAACACACGGAATCGACTATGCGAGGGTGCTGGTTGCGGGACAACAACGCGGCAGATCACTATGCTGATCAGTCTGCGTACAAGTTCTGAACTTTTGAACCTGCCTTCACTCTCGTCATCGCACAACCGCCGCCGTGGCTACGGCTTTCTGCGCGACTCGCATGCCATCTTCGGATGCCTGTCCTGGTTGCGTGAACTGCGCGGGAGTAACTTCCAGGAGCCGTGTGATGCTGTCACGTCGAGATTTTCTGGCCACTTCCTCCGCACTGGCCACTGCTGCCATGATGCCTTTTGCAGCACCCGCTGCTGTGCCATCATTTGCTCGAAAAAAAGTCGCCTTCCTCGGTACGGTTGTCTCTCAGCATTCGCATGCACAACACTTCCTGGATCGCCTGACGGAAGGCTACACATGGAAGGGCACCTGGCAGTCTCCTCGAGTTGATGTCGCATCTGTCTATATTGACCAGTTTCCCGATTCCGACCTTGGCCGGGAGCGGATCAAGCGTCATGGCCTGAAACAGTTCGACAGCATTCGTGACGCACTGACGTTGGGTGGAGCATCACTGGCTGTGGACGGCGTTGTCATCATCGGCGAACATGGAAAGTATGAAAAGACAGACAAGGGGCAGACTCGATATCCGCGATATAAATGGTTCAAGGAAGTTGTTCGTGTCTTTGAAGACAGCGGACGCTCCGTGCCGGTGTTCAACGACAAACATCTTTCGACAGACTGGAAAGAATCGGCCGAAATGGTGGCCGATTCGCATCGACTGGGCTTCCCGTTTCTGGCGGGCTCATCATTGCCTGTGACACGACGACACCCGTCAATCGATCTGCCCTATGGTGCCGATCTGAAGGAGAGTGTCTGCGTTGCTTACGGCGGAGTCGACAGTTACGACTTTCATGCCTACGAAACGGCTCAGTGTATGTCAGAGCGACGTCGTGGGGGAGAAGTCGGGATCAGTGGTGTACATGCATTAAAAGGCGATCGCCTGTGGTCCATGATGGAATCGGACGACCGCGGAATCACTCGTGATCTGTTTGTGGCGGCATTGACGCGAAGCCACAACCTGCCGGTCGAAGGTGGTTTTCCAACGGGTAAGGTCACTTATGCATGGGCAAAAAAAACAATGCCCGAAACAACCGGCTTCTTTGTACAGCACCGCGACGGATTTCGCACAACGGTGTTTCTGACGAGGATCCAGGATTTCAACTACGCGGGTTACATCGGATCAACCAACGAAATCGTATCCTGCCAGATGTACCTGCCCATGCCCGGACATGGTTCCACGACCGCCGATTTTTTCAACCCGCTGACTCGGCATATCGAAGACATGGTGCTGACCGGAGAATCGCCGTACCCTGCTGAACGAACTTTGCTGACCAGTGGCATGGTGATCGGAGGAGTTGAGTCGCTACATGCCGGACAGGTACCTTTTAAATCTCCGGAAATGGCCGTGAAGTACTCCGTCTCTGACGCATCCACCTATTGGCGGGACTAGAGCAGCGTCCACATTAAGTTTAATAATGCTGACGGTAGCGGAAGTCGCCGGGACTTTCGGCGTTTCCCCTCGTTTACCGAAACTCTTGGCGAGTTCCGCTACTAGTTAACTCTACATGGACAGACCACCACGGCTCTTTAGGCGGAGACATACTCACCCACGATTCCAATCTCGGTTCAGGCAGTCTCAGTCGTAGAGCCACCGTTTCTGTTCACATACTGTTCGAGTTCATGCGCCACATGCTCGATCTCACGGCAAAGAGCATCGACATGTTCGCCCAGACTGTGTGAATGGTCTTCCCCGTCCCGGTTCTCGCAGGTGACTGCAAGTTCATAAAGATCACGAGCACCAAAGGTTCGCCCGATCGACTTGACGATATGGGCGATCCGCTGCACTTCGCATCCATCTTCCAGTCCCGGATCCGATGGGAACCGTTCAGCCAGGAGCCGCAATTCAACAACGCCAGCTTCAGAGACACGCTGCAAAACCTCCTCATCTTCAGCGGCGCTTTGTCTGGCAATGGTCCAGTTAACATGTGATTCATCGCGCCCGATAGTTTCCACTGCGGGAGTTGACGCCTGCACGCATTCGGAAATCACTCGCCAGAGGTCTTCTCGTTGAATCGGCTTAGCCACATAGTCATCCATGCCTGCGGTCAGGCACTCCTCACGGTCTCCTTTCATGGCCCTCGCCGTCATGGCAATGACAGGAATGTGTTCTCCGGTGGCCTGCTCCCCCTCTCGAATTCGTCTGGTCGCCTCCAAGCCATCCATTACGGGCATCTGCACATCCATCAGAATCAGATCGTATGATTTCAGTTCCAGCAGCTCGAGCGCCTTGGCACCGTTATCGGCAACCCCAAGCAACTTCATCGCATCTCCGATTTCTTCCCGGATCAGAAACTCGGCAGATTCCAGGGTGATCTTACCAGCCTCCATTTTTGAGAAGTCCAGGATGTCATTGATTAAAGCCAATAGAGATTCGGCGGATTCCAGCACAAGGCCCAGATACTCGCGCTGCTCAGTTTTGAGTTTCGAATCCAGGACCAATTGCGTCATGCCAATAACCGCATTCATCGGAGTCCGTATCTCGTGACTTATGTTCGCGACAAAGGCACTCTTGGCCTGATTGGCGGCCAGCGCATCAGCGGTGGCCTTCTCCAACTCGCGTTGTTTAGTCAGCAGCTCGGCAGTTCTCTCCCGAACAGTTTTTTCAACGATGGCATTTGTCTGTTCCAAACGCGCCTGTTGCGAGGCGATCCCCTGCATTTCCTCGCCGCTGCGTCGGCAACTCAAAATCAGAAAGATATTGATAAAGACGACCCAAAGTACGTGTTCAAAAGCCCGCCAGGGACTGAAGAGTAGGGTTCCGAATATGGAAAGTGGATACAGAATTCCCCGCGCAAAATGATCGACGGCAACCACAAGCTGGCTGTCAGCAGCACTTTCCAATCCCGGTAGAAGGCAAGGAATGCCAACGAACCAAACACATGAAAGTGGGTTTCAATTCGCCCACATGTGAGATGAATCAGCAGTGCTCCGGACAGCATCTGTCCAACCGCAACGACATGTCGCGTGATAACGCGACCGGGATGGACGATCGCGAGATACACAGGCAAAGAGGTAATGATGCCGCCCAGAATGACGGCCGCCCAGACATGCAGATGCAAAGACGATTCCTCGCCCTCCCAGTCGCGGGGGGAGACCACCAATGCGGCGACAATTCCGGCCACGTATTGAAAGACCAGCAACCCGGCAAGCAGTCGATCCGTGCGTCGCCAAATACCATCATATTGCCGTGCCAAAAGAACGCCGGCACGCTCTTCAAGAGAGGATGATGTCAGGTCGAGCGCGGTCATTGGCTGGCTTCCTGTAGATCGGACGATTCGAGAGGAAATAATGGGCATCCATAAATTCGACAGGTCTCAACGATGTCGATCCCCGCGGACTTGTTCGAAAGAAGCCGTCTCAATGTCATCGTTCCCAGGTTCTCGCCCACATGCCCACGCGAGCCCGTCACGCCGCCCGAAAAAAGTAATTGTCCGTCAGGGGAATAAAGGAGCACATGGCCGGAGGTCGACACGCCGAACAAACGAGTTTCCTGGGCCACCACATCCTCGAACAGATTCACTCGTGGCAGTTGCTTCAATTTCCGGACCAGTACGGAATCCCTCCATGCGCGATCCGACTCACGCGGCAGAGCAACCACGGCAGACACCGAGGGTCGGCTTACACTCCGGGAAATCACAGTCTCCAGTTCGTACGCTGAAGCGCGAGTGCAGGGACAGCGTGGATGCGCGAAAAACAACAGTGTGGGATGTTCGGCGTGCAGGGAAAGCTGTGAATGCTCCGGCCAGCGTGCTGGAGGAACCGCAGCCTCGCCGGGAGAATTCGCATAGAACGCCAGCCCAAGGAACCCCAGCGAGGCACTGAAAAACCAGACGGCCGTCATGAGGATTAACCGAGACGTGGGCGCGGTCTCACAGGAGACCTGATCTGAAGACCGACGATTTGGAAGCAACATGGGTCCGGCCCTGATGCAGTGCTGCTTACTCCCTCAAGTGCGCACTCGAACAGTGACGTGCTGTCTCAAAACGAAAGTTGTTTTGAGTATCGAAAGCAAGAATAAACCTGTCAAGCACCAACTTGCGAAACACCCACGATTGTCGGCGGCATGCCGGATGTATCTTCCCTGGAGCCCAACATCGTCCTGGCGATTGGCAACCGTCCCCGGCACAAGCGTCCGCAGGAATGCTGCACGTAATTTGACAAAGCCCCCACGGAACATTGGTCTCGACACATCGTTGCCCTCCCGCCTTCACGGGAGAGTCGGACGCGATAGCGGCCGGATTGGACGTTTGAAAGACTTTACCGATACGACGTGCCTCTATCATTCCCGGATGTCCTGATCCCAGGTTGATTCGTCTCTGTACACGACTCCCTCTTTCATTACGAAGACGACATCGTACGTCGCGGTGATGTCCTGAATGGGGTTGCCTTTGACAGCCACGACGTCTGCGATCTTCTTCGCTTCCAGGGTCCCGAGACGGTCGTCAATCTTCAGCAGTCGGGCGGCTTCCAGCGTGGCCGATTGGATTGCTTTCATGGGAGACATGCCGCCTTCGACCATCAACTCGAATTCGCGAGCGTTTTCCCCGTGCACGGAAACGCCGGAATCTGTTCCGAAGGCGATCTTCACCCCCGCAGCGTACGCTCTCGCGAAGTTTTGTTTCGCGACAGGACCGATGGAGGCAGCCTTGGGACGCACGATGTTGGGAAAATAATCTTCCTCCTGCGACTTCTCCGCAACCCAGACACCGGCTGAGATGGTGGGGACAAGATACGTGCCGCGTTCCTTCATTAACTGCATCACCTCGTCGGACATGAACGTGCCATGTTCGATGGAATCGACGCCTGCCAGAACAGCTCGCTTCATGCCTTCGTTGCCATGGGCATGCACGGCGACGGTCATGTTGTAGTCTTTGGCCGTGAGGACGACGGCCCGCAGTTCCTCGTCGGTAAATTGAGGGTTTCGGCCGTTACCGGCGAGGCTCAGCACGCCGCCGGTTGCCGTCAGCTTGATCAGGTCGGCACCATCCTTGTAGCGTTGGCGAACGGCTTTGCGCACATCATCGGGACCATTAACAACCCCATCGACCGGACCGGCATCGCTGCGAAAGTCGCCTTTCAATCCGTTCGTCGGATCGGCATGACCGCCGGTGGTCGCCAGTGATTTCCCGGACGTAAAGATTCGTGGACCGATGATCCAGCCTTCATCAATGGCTTTGCGCAGAGAAACGGAATTGACTCCGTTGTCGCCGACGTCGCGGACAGTCGTAAATCCGGCCAACAGCGTCCGTTTGGCATACATCGTTGAACGCAGCGCATAGTCCGCATCGTTCATGAAGAACCTGTCAGAGTACACTTTCTTGTGATGCTGAGACATGAGGTGCGTGTGCATGTCCATCCATCCTGGCATCACTGTGTAGTTGCGCAGGTCGACCAGGGTGTCTTTCGATTTCGGCTCGACGTAGCCTGACTGGACAGAGACGATACGTCCCTCGTCAATCACGACCGACATTTCCTCGTGCACCACGCCATCATGTCCGTTGATCAGACGACCGGCATGAATGATCGTTTCGGCAAACGTATTGCCGGCGAACCCGATCAGCAGTAACAATCCGGCAAGGGCTTTCAGTTGCATATAATCTCTCCAGATGCATTCGCAGAAACGGTGGTCGGGTTGTGCAGGACGTATGCCGACATCCTAGCTCGATTGTGCTGGAGTCGCGAATGTCTCTGGTTGATTCCGAATATTCCGGACCGAGACGCGAAACGATTCGGTAGCAGGCACAACCCTACCTGTCGATCCGGCCTCAGATGAGCGGCGGGCACGGGAATGGTGGACGTTGTCGCCGAAACTCTGCACCATGTCTGCGTAACCAATGTCTGCATCCGAAAGCCTGCCGTCAAAGCAGTTTTAAAACAAGTGTGGTCGTGGGGCTCGAGGAAAGCCACTCGCGCAAGTCGAAAGACATTCGCCGCGGCCACAAATCAGCGTAATACGCTGTTCGTGTCAGGGTCTTTATTGCATGTTTCTGAAATGGCTCAAACGCAGACGGCGGAACCGAATTCTTTCTCAGCCCTTCCCGGACAAGTGGAATGCGATTCTCACAGCGAACGTGTTTCACGATCAACTACTGAGTGTCGAGCTGCGAGCCAGACTGCGACGACTGATTCAGGTGTTTGTCGCGGAGAAGAACTGGGAAGGTTGCAACGGGTTTAAGATCACCGAAGAGGTTAAGGTGACGATCGCCGCTCAGGCGTGTCTGCTGGTGGTTGGTCTGCAGGATGAGTACTTCGATCATGTGCTGTCGATTCTGGTCTATCCCAATTCCTACGTCGCTCAAACCAGGGAGATCACGCGGGGTGGAGTCGTTGTCGAAGGCGGTCATGCTCGGCTGGGTGAAGCATGGTGGCGAGGACCAGTCATCCTGTCCTGGTCCGACGTCCTGTCGGGCGGGCGTCGTGAATCGTCAGGCAGCAACCTGGTGTTCCACGAATTTGCTCATCAGCTGGACATGATGAACGGTCGCACGGTGGACGGAACTCCGCCGCTGAAAACCAAAGAAGAACTTCAACGTTGGGTGGAAGTTACGTGCACCTGACCTCACCAAATCGGGAGGTCCATGCGTTTTCGGCGTATCCTGAAAAGGGTCTGCACATTCGCAGTAACTCCCGCGTGGGGTTTCAGAGAGTGTTGGGGCTGGTGACCGGAAAACCCGATGACGGGCTGACAGGTCTTGGCAGGACGAAAGAGTTTCAGTACATCCGAACTCTCATGCCATTCGACTCACCCGACGAAGATGGACTGATTTATCTGTCCGATCCATTCATTCGTCGGCTTGTCGGTCCGGAGGTCAAACTGACAGAAATGAAGCGTCTGAAGTGTTTTAACCATCTACGTATGATGGGCCATGCAGCCGCGATGTATGAAGCCGAACATGGGCGTCCACCGACAGCACTGGCCGAACTGCGAGCCGCAGATTGTTTGCCGAATGGTTTTGTCGAACAGCAGGTAGCTACCCGAGAGGCCTCGCCAGCGCAGCAAATTGCGAACAGCAAGCACAATCTAAAAATGATTGGGCTCGCGATGCACAATTATCACGACGTTCACGGACACTTTCCGGCGTCGTTCAGCAAAGACGTCGCTGGCAACCCACTGTTCAGCTTGCGAGTTCATCTGCTGCCGTATCTCAACCAAGCGCAACTCTACAATGAATTCAACCTGAAAGAAGCCTGGGACAGCCCGCACAACAAAGCGTTGATTGGCAGAATGCCGATCAACTTCCGAGGACCTGGTGCGAAGGTATTGAAGTCCGGAATGACGACTTATCAGACTGTGGCCGGCAATAAGACGATGTTCCCCGTTGATGGCAGCCATACGCGACTTCGCGATGTAACAGACGGCACCTCCAACACAGCGATGGTGATTGATCGTCTACTGAATTTGCCACCATCTGGACGCAGCCCGGTGATCTGAAGTTTGAACCGGCAACGGTCAGAAAGGCTCTGCGGAATCGTTTTGGGAACGGCGGTCTGGTCCTGTTTGCTGATGGTTCTGCTGGATTGCTGCGCAGCCATCTGAAAGATGCGACGCTCGCCAATTTGTTTAACCGTGCCGACGGCAACGTGGTCGGTGAAGTGTCTGTTAGCGCAGTCGATCAGAAGGTGGCTGCCTTAGGGGAAACGAGGCATCTGGCGTGTCCGTGCGGTGGCAAATACGAACTTTCCAAAGACGGTCGACATGGCGTTTGTTCGCACCATGGACATGCGGACCTACTGGTCCCGTGTTGTGAGATTCCGGAATCGAAAGTCACAGTTGCAGAAGCACAGGCTTACAAAACGTTTGTCGGCGAGTACAGTCAGTACTGGCGCACTTTCTTTGACCCCATAGCGATTCGAGTTCTGGCGACGGATGATCGATACCGCCTGGAAACAATTGTCCTTCCGCTAATTAACAATTCACTTTATCAGTCGCTGGCGATGGCTCTTGGTGGTGAACCGAAGCCATTACGTTCAAGCGTCACCGACGATACGGCAATGTCATTGTCGCTGTCCTTTGCGAAAGATCGTCTGTTGCAGCGGTCGGGCTGGCGGCCACCGGTCGAACATGCCTGTAGTTCTACAGGGTCCCTGTTCTAGAGCAGTTTACCAATTGACGAAGACGATACTAGCTCGTGGGAGTAACGAAACTGCTATTGAAAACCGTTCTTCGCGGCCACAAGTCAGCGCAAAACGCTGCATCGGCAACGGTTCGAGTTCGATGCCAGTCAGAGATTGGCCAGCGTGGTGCCGGTTACTTCGTCGTGGCGGATGCGACTGTACACATTACAGAGAATCTGTCCGATTGTACAAAGGCTCCCGCGAGTCGGATGCTACGATATCGCCCACGAAGTCACGCGGTCAGTTCGCAAAATCAAGATATCAATGTTGGAAATCGTCAAACAAACGCAGGCGAATCTTCGCGACTGGCTCGCGCAATCGATGGGGTTGGGTGAGAATTTAGCGGCCAGCGTTGTGGCGGTCTGAAGCGTTGCTGTTGTGATGTTGTTTGCCTTTGCAGTCGATCGCCTTACCGGATGGATCTTCAGTTCATTGGCGCCTTCGATCGTGGAGCGTTTCGGATTCAAGAAGAGATCGCAATGGCTGGACGCGTTGAGCGGTCGTTTGTGGCTCGTCGAAGCGCTCACATTTTGGCCGTGTTGACGGTCTACGGGATGATTCCACTCGCACTTGACGGTTTCCCGGAGATGCTCGCTGTTGGCCGGAATCTGATTGAAGGTTACGTCATTATCGCCGCCGTCATTGCGACCAATTCGCTACTCAGTGCCAGCGGGGACGTATTGGTGGACGACCAACTTCCCGCCGGCGTCTCACTTCGTTTTGCGACACAGGGTGCGCAAATCAGCGTGTGGGTCGTTGGGCTGATCCTGGCTGTGTCCGTCCTGTTTGACACTTCCGTAACCGTTCTACTAAGCGGAATGGCGGGCATGGCGGCAGTGTTGGCGTTGGTATTCAGGGACTCCATTCTTGGTTTCGTCGCCGGAATTCAATTAGCCGGCAACGACATGCTGCGGATCGACGACTGGATTGAAGTGCCGCAGTACGGTGCCGATGGAATTGTCACCGACATCGGCTTGACGACGGTGAAGGTCCAGAATTTTGACAAGACGATTTCCACGGTTCCCTCTTATGCACTGGTCAGTGAAAGTTTTCGCAATTGGCGAGGAATGCAGGAAGCCGGTGCGCGACGAATCATGCGTGCGATTTCACTGGATATGGATAAGACCGGTTTTCTGACTGATGAGATGATTGAGTGGCTGGGTAAGATCAGACTGCTGGCGGAATATCTCAAGCAGAAAACGACCGAGATCGACGCCTTCAACGAGCAATTCAGCGAAGACGCGCGTCGTCCTCCCAATGCGCGGCACCTCACGAACATCGGCGTGTTTCGCGTCTATTTGGAAAAGTACCTGAGCCAACATCCTGATATCCGCGACGACATGACGTTGATCGTACGGCAACTGCCGCCCGGTCCCGAAGGATTGCCGATCCAACTTTACGCATTCTCAGCAAATCAGGATTGGAAAGAATATGAGCGCATCCAGGCCGGCATTTTTGATCACGTCATCGCGATTCTGCCCGAATTCGGCCTCAAAGCGTTCCAGGGTCCCACCAGTGACGAGTACCTCCGCCACAGATGATCGCGGCGACTTCCTGATGGATCTTCGGGACATACTCACAGAGCCGCACGAGCTATCTCGGCTCGTCCGGAGTGGGTGTCGTTGCTGCGGTCAGGGCGGCAATGAGGTGGTCAGTTGCGCCAACCTGCGATCTACGGAACAACTGTGGCGGGCGACAGGCTCGGGAGAATTCAGGAATTGCGTTTCACTTTTGCAGAGATCCTGAACGTATCGCCCGGCGAAGCAACCGCGACTCCGGCGATACTGGTGTTTTCGCCCCCTGAGTTCGAAAAACCCGAACGATCTTCTAGCAGCGAATTCCACACGATTTACGTCGACCTGGTCTGTCCAGTCTCGGCCGATCCTTGTGAGAAAACGTCCAAATTCGGCGAAACTTTCGGCGCCGGACAAACGTGAATGCTGAGTAGACCGCGAATAGGATTGAAACCGCGGCCGAACGCCTTGTAATTTGTCGATCGGGTCATCAAGTCCCCCTGTTTCGGCATTCCAGGTTAACCATCGTATTGTGACAACAAGCCAATTGACTTGTTTCGGTTACATCGAACTCCGGCATGAAATTCAAGCGATGCACGCCGGTGTTGTAATCGTTCTGATGCCCGCCAGTAGGGCCACCAAGACCCCAATACTGACTCCGGCAGTCACCTGAAAAATCACGATTCAATGCGGTTTTGACTTCATAAATGCCTGCCCTGAAACAACCTGGTACGGCGTGCCGCCTATCCCCACAATTTCTTCATATCTACCTGGCGGGTATTCACCTGACCACGTGTGTCCATGTGATCAGTATTTTTTCCGAAACCGGGACTACGAGGTCTGGGCATACGGACTTAGCCGTTGAAGGCTTGTTATCTGTCACGATTATGAGAAAATCACTCGGCCGCCGTAATACTGCGTGGCTTCGCCAGTGAAGTGCTGAAAATGAGCGATGCAGTATTTAAGTCGGATCCCAGCGTGTTTTGTTGGGCAGGAAACAGGAATGACGTTGTTTGGTCGCCACATTTACTGGTGTTTCGGGGATTCTTCGCACAATGGCGCTGCCGTTGGGGCGTCTCCGATTGCACTGCGCGAGCAACAACTTTCAGTTAAACCAAATGCGGCATGGCCGCTAACGGATTCGAGCTACGGCTCGGAAAAGCAAAGTCGCTCCCGCTGGTCACTGAGCTTGATGCAACTGCAACATGTTTTGCCCGAGAAAGGGTCAAGACCGCGGTTTGCTTCATCAGAGGCAGCGGCAACGGCCGGATCCACCTAAGCCACCGTCTTACGCAACAACAGACGTGTGGTCAATGACTTCGGGTGGCGAAGTCGTCGCGCACGCCGTGCCGGTCCGGTTGAGTCGGCAGCGAGGCTGGGGTTCTCCCGGCGAGGTCGCAGACATTCGTCAGCAAACGACCGAGCAGAATCAGAGAGAAGCAACATGGAAGACATTCGAGGCAACCAATATCCACGAGCCATGCGTCCGTCGTTCGGGGCTCCGGAGGCCACCGGCCTGTACGACCCCGCCAATGAGCATGAGAACTGTGGCGTTGGTTTCGTCGCTCATATCAAAGGCCAGCGGTCTCGATCGATCATCATGGATGCCGATCGTATTTTGCGACATATGGATCACCGCGGCGCATGTGGTTGCGAAGAAAACACGGGTGACGGTGCAGGCATGCTGACGGGGCTGCCCACCAGCTTTCTGAAACGCGTCGCCAAAGAAGACATCGGCGTTGAACTGCCGGACGCCGGCAACTACGGCGCAGGAATCGTCTTTCTGCCACAGGACGAGGCACAGCGAGCCACGTGCAAATCCACCGTCGAAGAACTGATCAGCCAGCAGGGTCAGACACTGCTTGGCTGGCGTCCCGTGCCCGTTGACTTCGATGGTGCCGACATCGGCAAGACAGCTCGCGATTTTGCGCCACACATGGAAATGCTGTTCGTTGGTGCAGCCGACGGGCTGGATGCGGAAGCGCTGGAACGGCAGCTGTTCGTGATTCGCAAGCTGGCCAGTCACAAGCTGCGAAACGGCGACATGTCGCAGGCACTGTCGTTTTACGTTTGTTCGCTGTCGACGAAGGTGATCATTTACAAGGGCATGCTAACGTCGTTTCAAGTGATGCCCTTCTTTAAAGACCTGCAGGCGGAAGACTACACCAGCCACCTGGCCATGGTGCACAGCCGTTTTGCGACCAACACGTTCCCCAGCTGGGACCGAGCTCAGCCGCTGCGGTTTATGTCCCACAACGGAGAGATCAACACCGTCAACGGCAACAGCAACTGGATGAACGCTCGACAAGGCATCATGGAAAGCGAACTCTGGGGCGACGACCTGCAGAAGCTGTTTCCGATTGTTGAACCTCACACATCCGACTCAGGCTGCTTCGACAACGCTCTGGAGATGCTGTACCACAGCGGACGTACTCTGCAGGAAGTCGTCATGATGATGATTCCGGAAGCGTGGCAGAATCACAGCACGATGCCGGAAGATAAGCGAGCGTTTTACGAGTATTACAGCTCTCTGCAGGAGCCCTGGGATGGACCGGCATCGGTTTCGTTTACCGACGGTCATTATATCGGGGCGACTCTGGACCGTAACGGTCTGCGTCCCAGCCGCTACTACGTCACTAAGGACGACCGCGTCGTGATGGCCAGCGAAGTCGGTGTGCTGGACATTGAACCGGACAACGTTGCGTACAAGGGCCGACTGCAGCCGGGACGCATGTTTCTGGTCGACTTTGAAGAAGGCCGCATCATCGATGACGGCGAACTGAAGTCCGATGTTGCGTCGCGCCGACCGTATCGTAAATGGCTGGACCAGGAACGCGTTCTGTTGTCGGACATTCCCACAGGCAGCAAGCCGAAATACTACGAAGGCCAGGAACTGCTCAGCCGCATGCAGGCATTCGGTTACACCACCGAAACCATGCAGTTCATGCTGATTCCACTGATGCAGGCAAAGAAGGATCCCATCGGTTCGATGGGTAACGATGCCGCACTGGCGTGCCTGAGTGACCAGGCGCGCATGCCCTACGACTACTTTCGCCAGCTGTTCGCTCAGGTGACCAACCCCGCCATCGATTCGATTCGGGAAGAGGTCATCATGTCACTGGAATGCTATATCGGTCCGGAAGGCAACCTGCTTAACACCACCGACAAGCAGTGTCATCGACTCGCGCTGCCGCATCCGATCCTCAGCAATCAGGAACTGGCCAACCTGCGGGACATGGACCATCGCGGCTGGCGGTCCAGGATGATCGACACGACGTATGCAAAGACCGAGGGTCCCGATGGTCTGCAGCCGGCGTTGGAACGTATTTGCTCGGAAGCTCGCCAGGCCATTAAAGACGGCTACAGCGTGATCGTGCTGTCCGACCGCGCCATTGGTCCGGACCGTATTCCTGTCAGTTCGCTGCTGGCGACCGGAGCCGTTCACCATCACCTGGTGCGCCACGAGGAACGAACGCAGATTGGTATCATTGTCGAATCGGGTGAGGCTCGCGAGGTGCACCATTTCTGCCTGCTGATCGGCTACGGAGCCGACGCCGTCAATCCCTACATGGCGATCTACGCCCTGCGTCAGGCGCGCGTTGAGGGCAAGATTCCGGAGGACTTCACCGGCCAGAAAATCGTGCAGGTCTACCGGATGGGTGTCGCCAAAGGCATGCTGAAAGTGATGGCCAAGATGGGCATCAGCACGCTGGCCAGTTACAAGGGTGCCCAGATCTTTGAAGCAGTCGGCCTGTGCAAAGAAGTCGTCGATCTGTGCTTCGCCGGAACGGCCAGCCGAATCAAGGGTGTCGGCTTTGACATATTGGCGCAGGAAGCTTTGATGCGTCACCACCTTGGCTATCCCGAGAACGCGGACAGCGTCACTCAGGAACTGCCAAATCCCGGCCTGTTTCATTGGCGACGCAACGGCGAAAAGCACGCGTGGAATCCGCACACGATCGGCCGCATTCAGCAGGCAGCTCGCACAGGCGACAGGAACGCCTACAAAGATTTCAGCAATCTGATTAACAGCGAAACCACGCGAGCGTGCCATCTGCGTGGACTGCTGAAGTTCAAGGCAGCCACTTCGATTCCGCTGGATGAAGTAGAACCGGCCAGCGAAATCGTCAAACGATTCTGCACGGGTGCCATGAGTTTCGGATCAATTTCGGCCGAAGCTCACGAAACCCTGGCAATCGCCATGAACCGTCTGGGCGGCAAGAGCAACACGGGCGAAGGTGGCGAACGATACGTTCGTTTTACTCCGGACGAAAACGGTGATCTGCGTCGATCGGCCATCAAACAGGTGGCCAGTGGTCGGTTTGGCGTCACATCGTGGTATCTGACCAACAGCGACGAATTGCAGATCAAGATTTCGCAGGGGGCAAAGCCCGGCGAAGGTGGAGAACTGCCCGGTCATAAGGTCGACAAGGTCATCGCGGAAACGCGTCTGTCAACTCGTGGAGTCGGACTGATCAGTCCGCCACCGCACCATGACATTTATTCCATCGAGGACCTCTCGCAGCTGATCTACGATTTAAAGAACGCCAATCGCGCGGCGCGGATCAGTGTGAAACTCGTGTCCGAAGTCGGCGTCGGCACAGTAGCCGCGGGAGTCGCCAAGGGACATGCGGACAACATCCTGATTTCCGGCAGCGAAGGCGGCACAGGTGCTTCACCGCTGACCAGCATCAAACACGCGGGCCTGCCGTGGGAACTGGGGATCGCAGAAACGCATCAGACGCTGGTGATGAACGATCTGCGCAGC
This sequence comes from Fuerstiella sp., assembly GCA_029941865.1. Lineage (GTDB taxonomy): Bacteria > Planctomycetota > Planctomycetia > Planctomycetales > Planctomycetaceae > Fuerstiella. The sequence continues at coordinate 29,319 of JAPYTO010000051.1, forward strand.
CGAGTGCGATTGCAAACGGACGGCCAACTGAAGACCGGTCGGGACGTCGCCATTGCCACGCTGCTGGGCGCCGAAGAATATGGCTTCAGCACGGCTCCGCTGATTACCGTCGGTTGCATCATGATGAGAAAGTGCCACCTGAACACGTGTCCTGTCGGCATTGCGACGCAGGATCCGGAACTCAGGAAGAAGTTCGCCGGCAAGCCGGAACATGTCGTCAACTACCTGTTTATGGTGGCCGAAGAAACTCGCCAGATCATGGCGGAACTCGGTTTTCGTACCATCAACGAAATGGTGGGGCGCTGCGACATGCTGGAAGTCGACCGCGATGTTGCTCACTGGAAAGCGAAGAACATCGATCTCACGCCGATTCTGACGCTGGCCAGGAAGCCGCATGCCAACGTGCAGACGTATTGCACGATCGACCAGAAACACGGATTGGACGATGTCCGTGACATGGAACTGCTGCAGAAGTGCAAAGCGGCCATCGATAAGAAGCAGCCGGTGAGGGTCGACACACATATCCAGAACATCGACCGCGCCTTCGGCACGATTCTAAGCAACGAAGTCAGCAAGGCGCATGGTCCGAAGGGACTGCCCGATGGCACGATTCACATCAAGGCCAACGGTTCGGCTGGCCAAAGCGTGGGCGCCTGGAGCGTGAACGGTGTCACGATCGAGGTTGAAGGCGATGCCAATGACTATGCCGGTAAGGGCCTGTCCGGTGGCCGCCTGATCATCTATCCGCCCAAGGACAGTACATTTACACCCGCTGAGAACATTATCATTGGCAACGTGGCTCTGTATGGTGCCACCAGCGGAGAAGCGTATTTCCGAGGCGTCGCGGCAGAACGATTCTGCGTGCGAAACTCCGGTGCTCATGCCGTCATCGAAGGTGTCGGTGATCACGGCTGCGAATACATGACCGGTGGTCGAGCCGTCATTCTGGGCCCGACCGGTCGCAACTTCGCGGCTGGTATGTCTGGTGGCGTTGCTTATGTGCTGGATCCGGATGACAAGTTCCTTGTGAACTGCAATCTGGAAACGGTGGCCATCGAGAAGGTCGAAGCGGCAGAAGACATTACTGAATTGAAGAGCCTGATCCAGAATCATCAGCAGCACACAGGTTCCGAAACGGCCCGCAAATTATTGAGCGACTGGGACACAGCCATCACAAACTTCGTGAAGGTCATGCCGGTCGATTATAAGAGAGCATTGCTGGAGATTGCGGCAGAAGAAGCGGCCGCCACGTAGTTCAACATCGCCATCAGGCTAAGCGTGACGGGGCGCATAGATCTGACCTGGCAGCCAGGATTGCCAGGTTGTCGAAACTGACCACAGTCAGTCAGAAACAGGATCGGCTTCCAGGCTGTCAGAACACGGGACCTGACTGTCTGGAAGCCGATCCCACCAACGGAACAAGAACATGCTCGACTAAGATAGTTGGGCTCGCCAACGAAGAGACGAAAGATCGAGAAATGGGTAAGCCAACCGGCTTCAAGGAATTCGCACGACAGGTCCCTCACGACCGAGACCCTTTGCTGCGTATTCTGGACTGGAATGAGTTTCACGAGCACATGCCGGTGGAGGACCTGCGGGCGCAGGGAGCCAGATGCATGGACTGTGGCGTGCCGTTTTGCCACACCGGTGAAATGATGGCCAACATGGCGTCCGGCTGTCCCGTCAACAATCTGATTCCGGAATGGAACGACCTGGTCTACAACGGTCGCTGGAAGGAGGCGTTGGATCGCCTGCACCTGACCAACAACTTTCCTGAATTCACCGGACGAGTCTGTCCGGCTCCGTGTGAAGGGTCGTGCTGTCTGGGCGTAAACGATCCTCCGGTCACGATCAAGAACATCGAATGTTCCATCATCGATCACGGTTTCGATCAGGGCTGGGTTGTTCCTGAACCTCCCAAAGTCCGTACGGGCAAACGAATCGCCGTTGTCGGTTCCGGTCCCGCCGGTCTGGCTTGCGCGGCTCAGCTGAACAAAGCCGGGCACACGGTCACCGTCTACGAAAAGGACGACCGCGTCGGCGGATTGCTGATGTACGGTATTCCCAACATGAAGCTGGACAAAAAGGAAGTCGTCGATCGTCGCGTCAGACTGATGAAAGAGGAAGGCATTACGTTTGTCACCAGTACCGTGATCGGCAGAGACATTGCGGCGGACAAGCTGCAGGAAGACTTCGATGCTGTCGTCCTGGCGGTCGGGGCAACGCGACCTCGCGACCTGCCTTTGCCCGGCCGAGATCTCAACGGCATCCACTTTGCGATGGACTTCCTGCGTCCGAACACTCGCAGCCTGCTGGATTCCGGCCTGGAAGACGGCAACTACATCAGCGCCAAAGACAAACATGTGATTGTCATTGGCGGCGGGGACACGGGCACGGACTGTCTGGGTACGTCCGTCCGGCATGGCTGTAAAAGTATCGTCAATTTTGAAATCGTCGAACGACCACCGACGGAACGTCCATCCAACAACCCATGGCCGCAATGGCCGCGCGTGTTTCGAGTGGACTACGGTCATGAAGAAGCAGCCGCAAAGTTCGGGCAGGACCCGCGCGAATTCTGTGCGTCGACCATCGAATTCATCGACGACGGTAACGGGAACGTGAAAGGTCTGCGGTCGTGCGAGGTGGACTGGCAGAAGATCACCGAAGGCGGTCCTCCATTCACTCCGATCCCCGGTACGGAAAAGGAGTACCCCGCTGATCTGGTGCTGCTGGCGATGGGCTTTCTGGGACCTGAGGGCGGCCCTGCCGAACAACTCGGCATCGATGTCAGAGAAGGCCGTGGCGGCATGACGTGGTTCAAGGCCGAACACGAAGAGTACACCACCAACGTGGACAACGTGTTCGTCGCCGGCGACTGTCGCCGGGGACAAAGCTTAATCGTCTGGGCCATCAACGAAGGACGAGGCTGTGCTCGCGAAGTGGATCGCCACCTGATGGGCACAACGGATCTGCCGTAATGCGACCACAGGGATTGTCGGGTGGCCACGAGTGCTTGCGGACGCAATGCCGCAGGCACAAGGCCGACAATGGAACGACGCAGTGCAAGGGGCTCCTGACCCGGCACAGCATGCCCGGGCGTCCTTCGATTGACAGTCCAATGATCGATAAGACGTGCACGAGGTTTTCAGTTTCTCGATGCGTCTGGTGGTGAAGAGCGTCTGGAACTGACGAAGATGCTGGGCGGCATTGACCTGCGCACTGGCAGAAGACGTCGACGGTATCGACGACCGGTTTCTCAGAAAAAATCAGGATTCTGTTCGAACTGACCTGGCGTAATTCAGCGCTGCCGATACAAGTCTCGGCGTTATGGACAACGCCGACTTTCTTCCAACCGACCTTGTTGAATGCCAACAGATGCTGATGGCTGCGTGGCAACAGTCCGTTCAGCTGGAACAACAGGTCGCGGCTTCAGAACAACAGGCCACAGCAGCAGCGCAGAAGGCCGCGGAACTCAATCATGTGCTCGACGAAACGGCTGCCACGCACAAGGAA
>JAPYTO010000052.1 GCA_029941865.1 Fuerstiella sp.
TGTTCATGGGAGCTCGTTCGAAAGACGAATTGCGGTCGGCCGAACTGATTCCGATATTGTCAAAGGCTGCCGCTGCACAACCCGGCGTTATTCCGATTGTCAGCCAGGCCAGCCTGTTCGACAGCGCTCTGAGCGGGGGCCGCACAATCGACATTGAAATCACCGGCCCCGATCTTGAAGTTCTGGTGATGGAGGCTCAAAAGGCATTCGGCATGTGCATGCAGGAATTTCCGATGACGGCTGGAAACCAGCTGCGTCCGATTCCCGGCCTGGACCTGTCCAGTCCCGAACTGCACGTTGTGCCTCGGCTGGAAAAGGCGTCCGAACTTGGGATCTCTGCTTCGTCCATCGGCTATGCCGTCAATGCACTTGTCGACGGAGCTTTCGCGGGAGACTACTGGCACGAAGGCCGTCGCATCGACCTGGTGATTTACGGCGACGATGCCTACGCCGATGAAAGTCAGGACCTGGAAAACCTGCCGATCAGCACGCCCCGTGGTGGCAACGTGTTGCTGTCCACGGTTGCCGATGTGGTTCTCAGCCGCGGACCTGAACAGGTGAATCACATCGAACGACTGCGTTCCATCACCATTCAGCTGAAGCCTGCCAGTGGCATCGCTCTGGAAGCAGCACTGCGGACTGTGGAAGAAAAAATCCGCAGGCCGCTGATGCAGTCGCCAAATTTTCAGTCGGGGCTGTATCAGGTTCGACTGGCGGGCACGGCCGACAAACTGGCCGACACATGGTACGAACTGAAGTGGAATCTTGTCCTGGCGGTGGTGCTGACTTACCTGCTGATGTCGGCCCTGTTCGAATCGTTTCTCTATCCTCTGGTGATCATGACCAGCGTTGCGCTGGCTCTTGTGGGTGGGCTGATCGGACTGACCGTTCTGAATTGGTTTTCGTTTCAAACGCTGGACATGCTCACAATGCTGGGCTTTGTTATTCTGATTGGTACCGTGGTGAATAACGCGATTCTGATCGTGCATCAATCTCTGAATCTGATTCGCGATGCCGGAATGAGTTCGAATGACGCCGTCTGCGAAAGTGTCCGCACCAGAATTCGTCCCATCTTCATGAGTACCCTGACAACGGTTCTGGGTATGCTGCCGCTGGTCGTGCCCGTTCCGTCGCTTGTGGAAGGTCATCTGGTCTGGATTTCCGGAGCTGGCAGCGAACTTTACCGAGGCCTCGGCAGTGTCGTGCTGGGCGGACTGATTTTGTCCACCGCCTTCACCCTGATCCTGGTCCCCGCCGGCTTCAGTCTGGTCATGGACGCGCAAACGGGGCTGTCCCGCTTGACGGCATCAATCCGAAACCCGTTCCGCAAACGGCGCACGGTCTGACGTTGAGTATGGCGCCGACAGACTTCACCCTCCTTCCGGGAGGGTCGAGCGGGGAGTTGCGTAGGTCAGGACCAGTCCTGACGCGCCCATTATCGCCAGGATAGACCCCGTCTATGGAACTTGAACAGGAGGGCGCAGAGGAAGCAGAGAAAACCTGATTCGTGAACTCTGTTCTCTTTGGTGCCTTCTGTTCATGATTTGCCCAGTGATCCCACAGAATGGGACCGATTCTCTTGCCACAAAAAGCACGAAAAGACAGTGATGTTTCGTAGTCCATTCATTGTCGTCTCAATGACCACCGGAACACGGGAACTCGCAACTTCAAGGACGCTGGTTTGGGGCCGATAATTTCGTGAGCGGTGTAGTCGCCCCTTGTTCTGTGTATAAACGATGTCATGCGGGATTTCATTGGTCGAATATCGAAATGCAGATCACCCATGTGTCGGCTACGGGCGCAGTTATCGAATGGTTGTAACCCTGGAAAGGGTGGCCGGGGTTGGAGCGAGGTACGAGTGAAACCCCGAGGCCGGCAGTGCCGGTTTGATTCTCCTTCGCAAGCTCAGTCCAGCCCCACCCACCGGTCCCAAACCACGAACCGTTACTGCACCCGTCAGCTAGTGCGAATGGGGGCAGTGTTGTGTATTGTCCTTTTCCTGTCGGTCGCCGCTTCCGCGCATCCCGTGTCAGTGTCTCGTTCGCTGGTGTACGTTGCTGGCGACGAAGTTCGCGTTACCGTCGAAGTCTTTCTGGAAGACCTGTTTCTGTTTCACGACCTGCAGCCCAACGTGGCGGACTATTTGGATGCGGACACCATTCAACAGGGAATCGAACTGCATCGCGTGTTCGTTGTCGACCGCTTTGTTATCCAGAATGTTGACGGCCACCGACTGCAGGTCAGGCAGCCCGTCGACGTGACTTTTGACATTCCGGACGGTGGTGTAGCGCTGGCCGAATTGATGTCGCACAAGTTGACGTTCCAGCTGCGATACCTGCTGGAAGCAGCGCCCGAGTTTCTGACGTTCAGTCAGCGATTTTCCGGTGACGATGGAGTTCTGCCCGCAGAAATGCAGCTGACGGTGAAACAGGAAGGCGGTGATGTGCTGCATGACAAAGCACTTGTGACCGGTGTTCCCGTCACGTTGCGGTTTACGTGGGACGGACCGGCGCTTTCTGACAAGTCATCCGATAAGGAACGAGCGGTGTGGCTGGCGCAGGAACAGCAGAAGACTCTGGGTCTTACCAGCTACAGCTCTGTGTATTCGTTTCTATATGTCGAAGACTTTGAAGTACGCCACGAAATTCTGATACCGCTGCTGACTCTGCAGCAAATCATCACATTGCCCCACGATGGCGATGAATTCTTCAGCCTTGCAGAGCAGCACGCGGCAGCACCGCTGATTGCTGATCATTTTCGTACTGGTAACCCCGTCCTGATCGACGGCGTGGAATCGGAAGCGGTCGTGAGCCGTTGTGACTTCTATGGTCTGGACTTCCGGGATCTGGCCCGTCGTGCAGAACCACAACAAGTGTCGCTGTCCAGTGCTCGGGTGGGCATCATCCTGTCGTATCCCCTTCAACAGGCAGCCTCACACGTGCGGTTGCAGTGGGATCGATTCGCGAAGATGTTGTGGTCTGTCAACGTCGTGGTATTTGACGGTACCGGCGGTTTTCGAAAAACGCTGACCAGAGTTGGAGGAAACGACACCGTTGAATGGAATTCGGGAGTGCGAAAAAGTCTGCCGCACGTGCAGGTGGTTCCTGCGCAACCTGCGCGGCGACCGGCGTTCGATATTTCGGCGATTTCTGTGGGCCTGCTGCTGCTTACGATGGTCGTGGTGGGACGTAAGGTTGCGAAAGTCGGCAGGGGTCGACGAACGGCAGTGGCCGTTGTGGTTTTGCTGGGATGTGCGTGGGGCTGCCGGGACACCGACGTTGGAAAGTTAACCGTGCCCACCGGCCCGCGACCGTCCATCACAGATGATGCCGCGGCTGCCGTCTTCGCAACTCTGCACGCCAACATCTACACGGCGTTTCGATTTCGAACAGAAAGCGACATTTACGATGCGCTGGCCTTTAGCGCCAGCGGCGACGTGCTGCAGGACACTTACCTGACAATCGTCGAGGGCTTGAAAATGGAGGAGCAGGGCGGTGCGGTGGCGCGAGTGCGACAGGTGGATATTCTGAACGGCCATCGCAGCGACCTTTCCGACCAGTCACGTTCTGATCAGCTGCCTGAGGGCTTCGCATATCGATGTCGCTGGAATGTTGCCGGCACGGTGGAACACTGGGGACACATCCATGAGCGTACAAATCAGTTTGCAGCCGATTTCCGTGTCGAGTCGGTCGGGGGAAACTGGAAAGTAACGCACATCGATATTGTCGACAATCGCCGCCTGCACTTTTCGACAGGCCTGCGTGAACTGTTGGGACCGGTGGATTGACGATCGGTCGTTGTCGTGAATTGTGTCACCTGTTGCCGGCGCCGGGGCAGGACGAGACAGAACGCGTGCCCAATACTGCGTGTGGCTCGTGACGCAGTTCGACCGTCGCCGACTTCGATTGTGTCCCTCCATTCCTCGGTCATCGGCGATTTATGCCGCAGTTATTTGTGGCAGCAACGTGGCACCGGGGCGATGTGGCTGCTGCCCTGGTGTTTCCAGCGATTCCGGGCGATCCATCTCAACAAGCTGTATCGATTGTGACGATCATTCAGCATGTCACGTCGTCCGGGGGGCTCGACGTGTCCTGCGTTGCGTTATGCGGAGACCTGTATCTGAGGTCTGACCATTGCGATGCACTGTCGCTTGATCGACGTCGTGCCCCTGCCATTCCATGCGGGGCAAATCGGTGACGGAAAAGCGAAACACGGCTTCTGGCAGTCTTAGAACCGCGTGTCTGGCGACGATTGCTACAGTGCTGTTTTACGCCGTCGCACCGCACGTGCCAGGCATCTCTGAGTTCGTAACTCGGTATTTCTGCAGCCACCCGCTGGAGTACATCAGCACGGCCATGTTCTTCACGGGGCTGACAGTTCTGGCGCAAAAACAGGCTCGTCTGCGCCGCGAACGCAGAATTCTGACGGCGGCTCAATCTCTGCCGCGTCCGTCTCAGGCTGGAATTGATGCACCGTCCACGGGGCACGCCGTCCTGACGGAGTGGTGTTCTCAGCAGGCGACAACGCTGCACGCAACACATTTATTCTCCAGGATTCGGGAGACGCTGAATTATCTGAAAAGTTCGCACTCCGATGGCCTGGAGGAACATCTGCGGTACCTTGCGGAACTGGCCAGTGAGCGACTGCACCAGTCCTTTGCTACCATTCGAACCATCACATGGGCCATCCCGATTCTTGGATTTCTGGGGACCGTGATCGGAATCACGTTGGCGATCGCGAATGTGACACCAGATCAGCTGGACTCATCGCTGAGCGAAGTCACTGGCGGGCTGGCGGTTGCTTTCGATACGACGGCTCTGGCACTGGGCATGTCCATCGTTCTGGTGTTTTCGTCGTTTGCGGTTGAACAGTGTGAGCAGACCGTTCTGAATGATGTGGAACGTTTCGGCATCGAAGCAATGCTGCCCCATTTCAGCAACGGCGAGTCCGGTGTCGAAAACGCGGAAAATTCCAACGAAGAACTTCTGAAGACACTCGTCAGGCAGCAGTCCGAAGTCTGGGACGAACAACTGGCGGCATTCCGAAACACGTGGGCCGGACTACTGGATCATCACGCCGACGGACTCCGCCACGCCCTCGATGCAGACCTTGACGAGACCTTGACGTTGCACCGAAACGATGCGGCCGACACGCGTGATGCGTACGCTGCAGCACTTCAGGACAGCAGTCAGTCGCTCGTTGATCGCACGGAACAGCTGTTGGATTCGTTCGAAGATCGTATGTCCAGTTGGCAGGACGCGATCTGCGTGAGTTCGCAGTCAGCCGTTGGGCAGACAGAGGCCATTCATGAACTGGGAGCCACAATGTTGCGAATGGGCGAATCCGAAGAACGGCTTGTCCGGCTGCAGCAACAGCTCAACGAGAATCTGCAGTCCATCAACCTTGTGGACACGATGGAACAAACAGCCAGCAGTCTGACCGCCGCCGTGCATGTTCTGACGGCCAAAACGTCACAACGGAAAGCAGCCTAGTTAACAAACATGGCTCGGCGAAGACATCAAAACGCAATTTCGTTGTTTCCCTTTCTTGCAGTCCTGGTCTGCACGATGGGAGCGTTGATCCTGTTGCTGTTGGCGACCACCAGACGAATTCGTAACGATCAGCGGCATGCTCAGCTTGTTCAAGTCGATCAACGCCCGTCACAGCCGTCCGGGTTCGCAACGCCGTTGTCGTCCGATTCCGGTGATGATCTCGAGGCGATTGGCCTGACTCCGTTTGCTGATGAATCTCTGTTCGACAGAGACGGATCTCTGGTCACTCCGCAGACCGTCATCACCAGCCCGAAGATTCCCGGCGTGAATCGCGATCATTTCGCCGCCGCGGCTCAGCAAACAAAGATCGAAGGTCTTCAGGATTCGTTGGCAGACGAATCGGAGCGTCACCGGTTGTTGCGACGTCAGGTGGACAGTGCCAAAGGCGAACTGAAGACTTACTCGCCTGAGCAGGATGACGATCAGGCGGGAATGGGGGAACTTAACGCGTTGCGCACGCAGAAGATCAGGCTGACAGAGGAACTGAGTCGCAGAAACCAGGATCTGTCTCAACTGCAATCGGCACTCGAAACGAGTTCGGAAAAGGCCGAACAGGCCGAGAACATTCTGTCGTCGCGCGAGTCCGCTTTGATCAGCCTGCGGCAAATTGCCAAACAGACTGAACAGCGGGCACACGATGTGGGCACTGACCAGACCATTGTTGAATTCACAAACAGTACCGGAACTCGGCGCTCCCCTATTCTGATCGACGTGACAAAAAACGGTTTCGAATTCCAGCCAGCCGGAATAACGGTGACAGCAGCGGATATGCAGGGCTTTCCCAGCAACGACAACCCGTTGATATCAGGAATTCTGGGCCTGCACGAATGGCGGCATGGCGGTTCTCTGTCAGTGAAACCCTACGTTCTGTTGCTGGTGCGATCGGACGGCAGCCTTCCGTTCTATGCCGCCCAGCGATTTCTGACGCAGGCGGGCATACATTTTGGTTACGAGCTGCTTGAGCAGGGCAAACATATTTCGGCAGGCCAATTGGATACTGATGAACGGAACGCTGTACGCGACGCGGTGCTGTCGTCTTTGACGCGTCGACAGCATCTGTACGGTGGCGTGGTGAGCAGAATTCAAATGCGACCTGATCCACGGACGACGTCGAAGTCACGGCAGGCGCGAGTCCTGCCGGATGGGCGAGTGCTGTTCGGCGATGAACTCAATAATGTCACTGACGGCCGGTTCTATGCTGGCGGCGAAGCACCTCCTGCACGGCGTCGGTTTGCTGCAACACCACCGAACGAACGTGTTGACCCGAACAGATTTCCTGGCAGTCGCGACGATACCGTTGCAAATTCCGGCCGAGCAACTGACGAATGGTCATCAGGTTTTCGCGCTGACGACAGCCAACCAGTGGATGCTCAGTCACATCTGCCTCGCGCGGAGGAGCATGACAACCATGACGTTGTGATTGTGCCACGAGCGACTGTTGATGACGGTCATGGCAATGCGTCAGGCACTGCGGAATTCGAAGTGGCCGAACGTGACGTGCGACAGTCTCTGTCGAAACAGCGCCTTCTTTCAGGTGACGCGGAAATTAGTGATGACGCCTCCGTTGCACCGCCGAAAGGCAGTCTAGCCAGCAACGACCCGCAACGATTCAATGCGGTTGATCCTTCAGCCCAGTCCGGCTGGCCGACATCCGAGTACGCACACTCCGAGTCGGCAACCCGCACAGCCGGACCGGCTGGGGATCCCGCTTCGTCAGACGTCGCCAACATGATGCCCGGCGCCGTTGTTGGCAGCACTCCCGGGAGTCCTTCCGAGGTGATGCGGCGTTTTGGAACGCCAGCGACCGAGATGGGGGCCTTCGGAACACCGCAGCAGACCTCCGACTTCCGGGCCCAACCTGATCCTTTCCTGCGGGCCATGTTGAACGACGGCCGGGGGAAGGCACCTGCGGGACTGATCAGTCGCGTACCCGTCACCGTATTTGTCGATGCGACAGCCTTGACGGTCGGTGCTGCAGAAACCATTAACACAGCAGGTTGGGACATCGATCGAATCCTGGCAGCAACACTGCAGGGGTTGTCGCAGGAGATGAAGTTCGCACCGAGCATCAGCGACGGATATTCGCTGCCCATGGTCCGTTTTGTCGTTGGCCCGGGTGCCAGTTTGACGCAGCTGCAACTGGCAGGACAACTGAACCAGGCCGGTATTCCCTGTACGGCGGTGACGGTCGACAGGTCGTATTCACAGGAACGAGTGTTGTTTGAAGGACGACTCGATGCCTGGGAAAAGGATTCCCAGCCGAAGCCAGAAGTGGACGACAGAGCGGAACCAGCCGAGCCTGTTCCACCATCGGGAATTCTCCGTCCCCCACGTCGCGATCGGAGGCTTGCCATATGACTCGTCGCAGAAGCAATGGCGATCAGGAATTCGGTTCCGATTCGTTTCTTGACATCATTGCCAACATCGTTGGCATTCTGATCATTCTGATCGTCGTGGTTGGCCTGCGTGTGGCCCGGCAGCCGGCAGTTGCGGGACCGGCCGAATCAGTCGGCGTTGCTGCTGCGGTCGACGCCGAGATAGCTGCACCTGCTCCGTCTGATGTGGTCTCGATCGCAGACAACGAGCCGGTCACGTTGGCCTTGAATCCGGCGGTCCTGAACGAACCCCAACCATCAGGCATCGACACAGCTGCCTTTGACAAACAAATCGAAGACCTGTCGCTGGAATTAACGACTGCCACGGTGAACACCGCCACATCAGAGGCGGAACTGCAGCAACTGCTTGCCGTATTGGAACAGCAACGCGGCAACGAACAGCTTCAACAGACTCGACGAACAGGTATGAGTCAACAGAAGGCGTTGCTGACCGCGTCAATTTCAGAACTCAACGAGTCCGTCGGAGCCACCGAGGCAAAGGCCACAGCATTCGCATCCACATTGTCGTCCCTGAGTAATCGTCAGACGTATATCACGAGTGCTCTGAAACAGATCGGCCGGGAAACTCAGCGATTGAGCGAGGTCCTCGAAGCCGTTGAAGAACAGCAGCCAGTCGGGGACCGTCTGCGTCATCGATTGTCGCCGGTCGGTAGTTCGGTCACGGAAGGTGAAGTCCATTTTCGCCTCAGCAGTGGTCGCATCGCCCACATACCTCTTGAGTCGCTGCTGGATCGATTGAAGGCACAGGTTTCGGCACGTCGCAGTGTCGTTATGAAATTTCATCGCTACGAGGGCGTGATCGGACCAATTGGCGGATTCCACATGCGGTACACCGTTGAACGACAAACCGTTTCGCCTCTGCAGGCGCTGCAGTACGGGCAGGGTGCTTACCGCGTGAGCGTTTCGCGTTGGTCGATTCTACCGGCGGAAACACTGGAGGCGGAACCGATGGAGGCGGCCCTGCGAGTTGGTTCGCGGATGCGTCAGATTATGGAATCGACCGACCCGGACACAGTGATTACGGTGTGGCTGTATCCCAACGACTTCAAGCACTTTGGCAGGGTCCGTGAATTCGCCCACGGCCTCAATCTTCGAGTCGCAGCGCGTCCATTACCGAACGGGACGCCCATTGCCGGATCCCCCAACGGCAGTCGCTCCACGTCGCAGTGATGTGCAACGGTTAAGGCAGATCACCGGCAATCGCAGTTCAACCGGGTGGCCGGCGGCTGGACTGAGCCTGCGAAGGAGAATCAAACCGGCACTGCCGGCCCCGGGGTTTCGCGCGTGCCTCGCAGCAACCACCGGCTACCCATCCGGTTTCACAACATTCTGTTGCTGCACCGGACGTCGTCGGTCATTCCACGGCGACTCAGTTTTTGAAGTTGCGTAGTTCTCGGCGTGAGCGGCACGGCGCTAGCCGCCGGTAATTCCCAAACGAACCCGCGGCTAGCGCCTTGCGGCTCACCTCCCAGTTTGAAAAACTGAGTTGTCGTGTCGGTCGCTGATGCGTGACTGACATGATGTGCCTGCTCGTGATAAGATACCGGTGACGTTTCCTGCGTCGTCAGAATGCTGAATTGGCCGGGGACGAAAGTAATGAGCCATTGACAGATGTATCACCTCCGCGTTTTTTCCACCTTCTTCCGCAACGCTTTGATTCGCGAGATGATGTTTCAGGGGAACTTCCTGATTCAGATCATCACGCGAGCGTTCTGGTTTTTTGCACAGATTGCCCTGTTTGAGATCATTTTCTCGAAGGTGCCTGAGATCAACGCTTGGGAAAAAGATCAGTACTTCGCCTTCATGGCAACGGGCATGTTGATCAATGGAATCGTGGAAACGTTCTTCATGCCGAATTGCGCCAACCTAAGTGAACAGATCCGGACCGGGCGTCTGGATTTTGTTCTGGTCAAACCTGTTGACAGTCAGTTTCTGGTATCACTGGAACGCATCAATCTGGCAATGCTAAGCCAGGTGGTGCTGGCATTGGGACTGCTGACACGCTCACTGTGGAGAATCCCCGACCTCTCACTGAGCGTTCTTCAGGTCAGCGTCTTTCTGTTTTATATTGCACTGGGAGTGATGTTCTTTTACTCGTTGATGATCGTTACGGCGTGTTCCAGTATTTTTCTGGGACGGAATCAGGGGCTGTACGACTTCTGGTTCTACATCACGGTCTTTGCCAGATATCCTCGCAGTATCTACGACGGGCAGGATAACGAGCGTTTCGAGGCTGGCGAGATTCTGCAGACTGGCTTCTCTTATGTCATGCCGATCCTGCTGGTGGTGACCGTGCCCGCTCGAGTCATCGTGGGCACTCTCACAGAAAAGCACTGGGCGGTTGTGTCCCTGCTGGCTGCTGTTGTGGGAATGGTGATTGCGCGAGTGGTGTTCCGCTGGTCTCTGAATCATTATCGCAGCGCAAGCAGTTGACGCACTTCGGAGATGTGCCCTTGCCGAGCAGGACCTGTATCGTTGGATTCTGCCGGACCGCGCATCACCTATTCGGCAAAAACCGCCGTCGCTTGCGCAGATGCCGCCGACGCATCCGCACTACAGTGATACGCCGACCCACGTGAGGACTGATTCAACGCCTGCGCTTGTGATCTGGTCTGCCGCGACACTCACGACGGGGCTATGTTTCCAGCGGACAATGGTCAGGCAGGCCGAATTTCGTCTGCTGGCCATCAACATTCCCAGGCATTAAGTCTTCCTGGCGATTGCCACATCGGTGATCACATGCAGTGCGCCCGGAAAGCTCAGTTTCATATCCAAGGAATTCCACGTGGAACGGCGAATCTCCGTCAAACAGGATTCCCTCATCAGCGCATTTCGCTTTCGACTGTTCGGTTCGGCCGGATGGACGGCGGTTGCGTCTCGGATGAGTGTTGACTTTACGATTGCAAATCTCGCCTTGATCGCGGCGTCACTGTGTCGACTGTTTACCAGTCACCAACTGTCGTCAGCGGACCCCATCGGCGCTGTTGCCGAGCGAGTCAACTCAACCTACCTGATGAACGCCGTGTGGTTCTGTCTGACGGCCATTGCCCTGCTGGCACTCACCGGTGTCTATCGCCCCATGCCCAGCGGTCGATTGCCGGACAGACTGATTGCCACCGCCAAATCCTGTGTGGCCGGTTTTTTCCTGCACTTCTGCTTCGGAAGTCTCGTTCTGGGACGTCCATTGCCGGCATTGGAACTCGGAATCGCTGCGTGGTCGATGCTGTTTGCGGGCGTCGCTTTGGTACGAGTTTCACGCTATTCGATCTCGTCGTGGTTTCACCTGATTCCGAAGTCGGAATCGCGTGGAGTGGCTCATATCGAATCTGTTCTGGTTGTCGGTGGAGCCGGTTACGTCGGCTCAGAACTTGTGCGGCAGCTTTTGGATTCGGGCTACCGGGTGCGCGTGCTGGACCTGCAGTTGTTCGGACTGGATCCGTTGCACGATCTGCTCACCAACAAACGCCTGCAGGTTCAAAAGGGAGACTTCCGCAACATCGAGCACGTGACCAAAGCGTTGCGAGACATGGATGCGGTCGTGCATCTGGCGGCGATCGTTGGCGATCCGGCGTGTGCGATTGATGAAGACACGACAATCGCGGTCAACTATCAAGCCGCCAGAATGATGGCTCAACTGGCTCGAGCCAACGGCATTTCTCGTTTTGTCTTTGCGTCCACATGCAGTGTCTACGGAGCATCCGATGGCATGGGAGAAATCAGTGAAAATGGAACTCTGAATCCGGTATCACTGTACGCCACAACAAAGATCGATGCCGAACAGGCGCTGATGGAAACGGCCGACGAATGTTTTCAGCCGACGATGCTGCGATTCGGGACGGCCTACGGTCTGTCGCATCGACCGCGTTTTGATCTCGTCGCCAACCTGTTCAGTGCAAAAGCAGTGACCGATGGCGAGATCTGTGTCTTCAACGGACACTATGCTCGTCCCTTTATCCACGTGCGAGACATGGCTCGCGCCTGTCACGCCTGTCTGGAGGCTCCCCTGCATCGTGTGGGCAGCGAGATCTTTAATGTCGGGGACGAAAGCCAGAACTACACCATCAGCGAACTCAGCCGGATGGTTGCCAGTCACGTGCCTGGCACAACGATCAAAGAGGAATGCGACGACAGCGATCCCCGCAGCTACCGGGTTTCGTTTGCGAAGATCCGTTCGACTCTGGGCTTTGAGGCCAGCATCGACGTGTCTGAAGGCGTGCGAGAGATGGTGGAAGCCGTACGGAACGGACGAATCGGCGACTGGCACGACCCGATCTACAGCAATCAAATGCAGATGCAGGAGTACGGTTTGCAGGTGCTGAAGTTCCCTGTGCCCCGTCCGTCTGATATCGACATGCCCGCCACGTCAGAATTCCTCCGCCGCGCTGCGTGACATTACTGTCGATGGAATCAGCGTTCCAGTCGAAATCCGCGAGGCAGCAGATCCCACAGCAGCACACATTCCGGTTCGGTGTCGGCAGGGGTCTCGGGATTGTCCAGCAGCACTGACATTGACGGGTTGAATTCGTGCAGGAACTGTCGACACGCGCCGCACGGCACGGGAGTTCCTGTCAGCGAAATGCAAACTGCCACAAGATCCTGCTGCCCGGCTGCAATCGCCGCACAGGCTGCGGTACGCTCGGCACAGATCGTCAGTCCGTACGAAGCGTTCTCGACGTTACAGCCAGCGAAAATGTCACCTGCTTCCGTCAGCACGGCCGCACCAACGGTGAAATCTGAGTACGGCGCATAGGCATGAGACCGGGCGCGGCGCGCTGCCGCGATGAGGTTCTTCCATGCCGAGGGAAGGGCTGCGTTGGAGACGTCTCGCATTGAACTCTGTCCGTCATGTGTTTTGTCATTTTGAGGTCCACAGATTACACAGATGACACCGATTTTGCGCGGACGTGGGACCAGGGATACCTTGCGATTCTTTCCCGCAATCTGTGAAATCTGCGTAATCTGTGGACAAAGATCCGGTGATCGTCTCAGCTTTAGTTCGTGACAGGACATCGTTCACGGTACGATAGCATGCCATTGGCACTCGTTCTCACCGCTGCCTTTTTACATCCCAACAGATCGCATTTACCGTGGCCGAAACTTACCGTTTGCAGAAATCCGCCAAACCCACGGCAGCTCCACCGGTCGCCGGGCCGACTTCCACCGGGAAAGTCAATACTCCTGCGCCGCCCAAACGACTGGTGTCACTGGATGCATACCGCGGTTTTATTATGACGATGCTGGCCGCGAGTGGCTTTGGCATCTTCCGCTTTGCACAGTTGGACCCCGATAATTCTGTCTGGCAGATCTGGGACTACGAAACGTTTCAGCAATTGAAACCTCACTTTACCCATCCACCATGGGAAAGCATTACGGGGTGGGTGGGAGTTTCATTCTGGGATCTGATTCAGCCAGCGTTCATGTTTATGGTCGGTGTCGCGATGCCGTTTTCGTACGCTCGACGCGGCGCCATGGGCAGTTCAAATAGTCGACGCCTGTTTCATGCCGTGTTTCGAGCCATTATCCTTATTTTGATGGGCGTGTTTCTGGCATCGCTGAATTCCGTTTCGACCAAATGGATCTTCACCAACGTACTGGCGCAGATTGGGCTAGGTTATGTTTTTGCCTACCTGCTGCTGGGCCGGTCGACTTCAGTTCAGCTGGGGGCACTGGCGATGATTTTGGTGGGGTACTGGGGATTCTTTGTCTGGAATCCCCCACCCGCTGACTATGACTACGCGGCCGTCAAGGCATCCCTCGAAGATCGTGAGATCTACGAAGGCGACCAGGAGAAATTTGCGGCCTGGTCAAAGAATGCGAACGCCGCGTACTTTTTCGACAAGTGGTTTCTGAACGTACTGCGAACTCCTGAGGATCCACCATTGCCCGCAGCGGGTGAATCGTCCGAACCTGCGGCATCCTCCAATTCCCGCGCCGAGGATACTGGCGAAAACGGGGACGCCGCCACAACGATTTCAGTGGCGACTGAACAGGGACTGCTCCGACGGTGGCTGTTTTCCAATCCGGAACGGTACACGTTCAGCTCGGGAGGCTACGTCACGCTCAACTTCATTCCGTCGATCGCGACAACGTTGCTGGGCATTCTTTGCGGTCAGTTGTTGATGGGGCAATTCAGCACAGGCAAGAAGCTGGCGACGTTGATTCTGGCAGCAGCGATCTGCTTTGGCCTTGGGATCCTCGCCCACCACACGGTCTGTCCGATTGTAAAACGCATCTGGACGCCCAGTTGGGTGCTGTTCAGCGGCGGCTATGTGATGTGGATGTTGGCCGCGTTCTATCTGGTTTTCGACATTCTGCCGCTGCGAAAACTTGCGTTCCCGCTGGTCGTGGTGGGAATGAATTCCATCGTCATGTACATGCTGGGGCAGATGCTGCGTTCGTGGACGGGGCAACACATTGTCCGAACACATTTTGCGGGTCTGTTGTCGGCGTTCTTTGGCGAAGGTTGTCTGGAACTCAATGGCATCGGCGCAATGCTGGCTCCGACAGCGACGTTTGTTGTGTTCTGGCTGATTGCGTTCTGGATGTACCGAAATCGTTACTTTGTGCGAGTCTGAAAGTCAGGTGTGAAATGTTTCTGCCAGGACCACAAGAGTGTCTGGTACTTCTCGTGATCCTACTTTTGATCGTGTACGGCATCGTGAAAGATCGGATGTAGGGCCGGTTCCTACCGGCCGCGCGGTGCGATTTGGCCGGTAGGAACCGGCCCTACGAGAGTCGCGTAGGTCAGGACCTGTCCTGACGCGCCCATTATCGCCAGAACAGACCCCGGCCTACGCAACTTGAACAGGAGGGCGCAGAGGAAGTAGACAAACCATGATTCGTGAACGCTGTTCTCTCTGTTGCCTTCTGTTCAGGATTGGCCCAGCGATCCCAGGGAATGGGACCGAATCTCTTGCCACAAAAAGCACGAAAAGACGCAAAAACTCGCACACATAAACCGACTCGGATGTGTGGTACAGTGAGGTCTTTACGGGAGGGTCGCGAGGAACGAGCGGGGAGGGTCATTGAACGTTGAGGCGCGAATGTATGGTTGCGGTTAGTGCAAACCCTCTCCGGGCCTGATAGCCCGACTCTCCCGCCAGCAGGAGAGTAAATACGTCAATCGATCTGCACGCTGACGCTTCGATCGCAGTCTTCAGATTTGGGTAGATACCTAGGCCCGAAGGGAGAGTGATATTTCGTAGTCCGTGTTCACATCGTTTCGGCCGGTTGTGCTCACCTGGCTTTCGATACCTTGATGGATTTGACGAAGGCAATCACGTCCGCCAGGTCCTGAGGTTTCAGATCTTTTTCCAGGCCTTCCGGCATCAGCGAGACGCCGCTGGCGATCAGCTCTTCGATGTTGCTGCGAAGCACAACGTCCTGCTTCGCTTCGGCTCGTTTCAATGTAATGCTGTTGGCCGTTTCTGCGGCGATGATGCCGTTGAATGAGCGGCCCTGTTCCGTCACAACCGTGTAGGTATTGAAATTGGGCTGAGCCTCGCGATTGGGGTCCAGAATCGCCAGCAGCAGATCAGCCTCGGACTTGTTTTTCACGGAGGCCAGGTCCGGAGCGACCTGATGTCCTACGTCGCCCACTTTATGGCAGGCGGAGCAGATTTTCTTGAAGATCTGTTGTCCGTTGTCGACGTGTCCCTGCAGTGTCAGGACGTGTTGGTGGTCGGCCACGACTTTCGAACGGTTGGTGACGATCTCCGAACCAAACAGCTTGCTGCTTCTGGATTTAATTTCACTGTTGCGGTGAGACAGCAGCACTTGTTTGTGATCCCGTCCGATGTCCCCTCGTTTGACCTTACCAGCTTCCACTGCGTTCAGCAGTGCCCGTGTTCGAGGAGTCGTCGATATCATCGCGTCAACCACGTCCCGACGGATCTCCGGGCTGTAGCTTCGCCAGCCGGCCAGCAGCAGAGTGGGCACACGATCGGATTCGTGCAACGCCAGCGCATTCACCGCCGCTTTCTGCAGTTTCTGAGGTGTGCGCGAAGAAAGGTAATTCGGCAGGTGTTGCGCGGCCGTAGCGAAATCAGCGAATGCAAGTAATCCAGTGGCCAGCTGACGATCCGCTGCAGTCTGTTTGACATCGGCGGCTGACGCGGCAGCTCGTTCGAAGAGCTGCTGCACCTGTTCTCTTAGTTTCAGCGACGCTGAGTCATCAGCGAGCAGCGAGGTGACCGATTTTCCTCGCCGACCGAGACCTTCCCCGAGCGCTGACAGCAGGAGTTGCTGTGTTGCCAGTGAGTGCGCCCTGCCGGTGACAGTTGCCAGGAACGTCAAGGACTGAGCGGCATCCGGGTTGGCCCCGATAATCAGTCCCAGTTCGGAAATGATGCTGCGGAGGTGGTTTTGCATTGTTGTTGTCTCCGGATCTGACAGCAACTCAGCGGCCAGCTGGTCGGCCGTGTCGCCAATCGACGACAGCAACGCGGTTCTGATTTCGCGACCGTTTCGCGGATCCCTGGCCAACAGAGCAAGAGCTTTAACCGCAGCGGGGTCTGATGATTCGCCGAGCGAGAATGCCAACTGAAATCGAACGTGTTCGCTGTCGTCATCGCACAGCGGAAGCAACGCCTCAAGCAGCTGGGGTGATTCACGCAGGAAGCGTTCAGACAAACGCACGGCATGAGTTCGAACGCGGGGATGGGTGTCAGTCAGTCCCGTTCGAATGTGCTGCGGCTTCAACGCGTTCATGGCGTCCAGGGTACACAGACAATGCATTCGTCCCTGCGGTGTCTGTGCGTCAGCCAGCAATGATTCGACCAGAGGGATTGTCTTCGGGTTCTGCCGCTCCCACAACAGTCGTTGAGCCGTGTCGCGGTTCCAGCTGTTGTCAGAATCCAGTTGTTCGACCAGATCTCGGTCGCTCATCGTTCCGATATTTGCTGGACGAATTCGTTTCATGTCGGGACTGACCAGCCGATAAATCCGGCCTCGGTCATGGCCGCTGGTCAGATGCAGGAACTTCTTGATCTCCTCAGGAATCGAATACGGATGTTCGACGGTCTCGCGGTACATGTCCAGGACGTACAACGTTCCGTCGGGGGCGTTGACAAAGTTGACGGGGCGAAACCAGTTGTCCGAACACGCCAGGAATTCCTGTCCCCTGTCGGCGCGTTCCGCCCGGTACACGATGCTGTCTGTGTGCACGATCTTGCGATGAACCAGATTCCCGCCAACGTCGCCGACGAAAGCGTTACCTTGGTACTTTTCCGGATACGCGTTGCCTCGATAGATCGTGATGCCGGTTGCCGAGGTGAAATACCCCTCCGGATATTCCGTGGGCACCGCACCTTTCTTCTTTGTGGGGTCCAGCGGAATGAATTCCCAGCCGCCGTCGCTGTTGATGATCAGTTTGTAGCCCTTGTCGGCGGCTCGCCATTTCTGGCGAACGATGCGCCATGGTTCCGGCGGGCTGATTCTGAAAACCTGTGCGCTGGCACCATCGGCGGCGATACTGCGAATCAGACCGGACGCAACGAGATACGGATTGCGAGTCAGATAGCCCTGAGGAAAAATGACCTGTTGAATATGGTTACTGTTGCTGCAGACGAAACGAGTGCCCCAGTCATCCATCGAGTGACCAAACTGCAGTCCCCCCGTGACCGAATCAAACGTTTCGGTTTTGGGGTCAAATCGCAGATCAACGCCGCCGCTGACGGGCAGCAATTTGCCCCGATGTCGCAGAGTTTTGGGATTTCGACCGGCCGCGAAATAGATTCGATTGTCAAGCCCCCACTGCAGACCGTTTGTGACGGCCTGGACGTTATCGCGTCCGAAGCCGGACAGCACGACCTCACGAACGTCGGCCCTGTTGTCTCCGTCAGTGTCCTTCAGGTAATACAGATACTGCGGAGCGATCACAAAAACGCCACCGTTGTAGCAGCAGATCGATGTGGGCCAGCTGATCCCTGCGGCAAAGACAACGCTGTCATCCATTCGCCCGTCGCCATTGGTGTCTTCCAGCAGGCGAATGATACCCGCGTCCTTTTTACCACCCCCGTTCGGATTCAGTTTCGTCGGTTCCTGCGAGAATGGGTAGCCGTGCATCTCCGCGACGTACATCCGACCAAACTCGTCAAAGCAGGCGGCCACGGGGTCACCGACCAGCGGTTCGGCCGCCACCAGTTCAAGACCAAAGTCCTCGGCCAGGCGAAAGGTCTGTAGCGCAGCGGTGGCGTCGGTATGAGGAATCCGGGGCATGTCTGCGGCGGTGACCGTGCGACTGATTTCATCGCCGGATGCATCAGGCAACACAGCCATGACGCAGGCACAACATGCGACCAGGATCGCGAATGTTGATTGGTACGAACGGAGTTGGCGTGACCGAAGGCTCGGGGGCATGG
Source organism: Fuerstiella sp. (assembly GCA_029941865.1). Classification (GTDB taxonomy): domain Bacteria; phylum Planctomycetota; class Planctomycetia; order Planctomycetales; family Planctomycetaceae; genus Fuerstiella. Next base: position 18,310 of record JAPYTO010000052.1, read on the forward strand.
CGATGCATTTCTCTGACGGGGCGGGCGCAGACCTGGCCGATGCTTAGCGTGTCCTGGCGGCGATGGAAATCAGTTGCGGCTGAAGGCCCGGGCGGTGTCGATTTCGTAGTCGTCCACGAAGGCTTTTTGGAAGTCGTAGACGTCGACGAAGTCTTCCAGGTGGTCGTCGTCCGTTCTCCGCATCTCGCCCGCCTCAATCAGTTCAAAGACAATCTTGCCGAAGTCTTCGGTGGCGGTAATGCCCCAGTCCGTAAAGACAGCAACGGTCATCAGACCGAAGTGTTCCTGAGCAAGTTCCTGAACGCCGTTCAGAAGTTCGTGCGCAGAGACGTGTCCGGTGTTTTCGTTGCTGCGATCCCGGCCCAGATTTTCCTGCGCATGACGGAGAGCGGAAAACACGAACTGATAAGCATTCGCGTGATAAGTGCGTCGTTGTGATGACTTGTGGACAAGCGTCATGAACAGGATCTCGTGACAACCTGGTAAGTTAAGCGGCGAGGGCGAAAATGTACAACGCGTGATAATACAATCTCGGACCGGTCGACAGAAGCCCCTATTCCGAATTTTGCTCGGGTTCGGGCTGCGGTTGACTTTTCGTGCCGTGATTTCCGCGAGATACGACTGTAACGATATCGGACTGATCCATCATTACGCGCCGACCATCCTCCAAACTAATCAAAAGTTTCCGAACAAGCAACTCCTGGGCCAAAACCCTTCCCTGGCCCTCACGGGTGACCACAGTTGCGCCAACCTTCGGCAATTCCTTGCGGTGAGCTTCATACGTATCGAATTCATAACGCAGACAGCACTTCAGACGCCCACATCGACCTGAGATTTTGTTGGGATCAAGGGTCGCCTTCTGCATCTTTGCCATCTTCATGGACACCGGAGGCATTTCCCGCAGATGCGTGTTACAACAAACCGGCTTTCCGCAGTCCCCGTAATCCGCAAGAAGTCGCGCTTCGTCACGAACGCCAATCTGCCGCATTTCGATGCGAGTGTTAAAGTTCCGGGCCATCGATTTGACGAGTTCTCGAAAGTCCACCCGCTTTTCGGCAAGGTAGTAGAAGACGATTCGTTCGCCGCCGAAAACCTGCTCGACATCGACAAGCTGCATCTGCAGCCTGTCGTCGTTGATCATCTGCTGCCCGTCGGCGAAGAACGTTTTTTCCTTTGCCGCCACTTCTTCCTGTGAACGCCGATCCTCATCTGTAGGCAGCCGCAGAATTCTCCCGGTGATTACGTTTCTGCCGAGCCATTCCGTGGTGTTTTCATTGGCATCGCACAGGACTGTTCCCCATTCCACACCACGATTGGACCTCACGATGACGTCGTCGCCACGGTGAATCGTGTGCTGTCGCTTTGACGAGAATTCGCCCAGGTGCCGCATCGTGCCGTAACGCACCACGTATGAGGGCGGCTCGGTAGACGGTCTCGGCGCTGATTGTTTCTTGATATCAGTGGACATGGAACGGGCAAGTCTGAAGAAGGGGCAGCAGTAATACCAAGTATAGCCGTCCGAACGGTCGCTTGAACAGGCAGCAGGGATTAAGCACCAAAGAGATGTCTGCAACCAACACATTGACCGTCCAGCAGAACGACGCAGGGTAACCCGCTAATTGCGCAGGCTGAGGCCGAAATGCCGACGCGCGCTGTGTGCCGTGCAACTGTTCTTTGGCGTGATTATTCCTGTCGAAGGGGCGTCGACCGATATTCTGCATTCCAGCCGGGCTCTGTCCCGATTTCGGAAACAGGCCATCAGGTTCTGCCTGCGCGGGCCAGCGCAGATATCAAACCATCGAACATGATGTTCGATGGTGATCCTGGTTTTGTGTTCCGGAGGTGCGCGCATTCCGGGAAGCGAGTAAGGAGACTGCTGTATGGATGGCCGCCGATTGACATGTGGGGGACGGTGGCGACGACTTCGAACACTTCTGGTTGTTGTGTCTCTCTTCACGACGTTGTCCGGCTCAACCCTGTTGGCTCAGGATCCTGGACGGTATCGGCCAAAGTCGCCGATTGCACGGGCCATGACTTTCCGACTGGCGGATCCTCCGTACCAGCCCCTGGAAGATTCCACCGACGTGCTGGTCGAGGAACTGAGGGGCATCATGATCCTTGACTGCGCCAGCCGTGTGCAGGACCTGATTGCACCGTTCGACGGTGTTCGCACCGATCCCCTTGCGAATCTGACCGTCGCTCGAGAAGTCTGTTTCACGGGAACTATAACTCCGTATCTTGGTCGGCCGATCAGTCCGCGATCGCTGAGCGAGATGGCCCGTAACATCGTGTATCTGTATCGCGACCGCGGACAGCCCGCCGTCGATGTCAGTATGCCGCCAGGCCAGGACATTACGGATGGTGTCGTGCAGGTTGTTATCACCGAATCAACGGTCGGCTGCGTCCGGTTCGATTGTAATTGCCGGTTCGACGACTGCGTTCTGCAGCAACAGAGCTGGCTGCGATCCGGGCAACACATTTACGCACCGTGCCTTGAACAGGAATTGATCTGGTACAACCGGAATCCGTTCCGCGACGTAAGTGTTGACCTGCAACCGGGAATTCAACCCTGCACGACCGACATCGTCTACAAAGTGCGTGACAAAAAGACTGTTCGCTGGTACGCCGGATATGAAGACAGTGGTACTCGCCTCACATCAATTGAGCGACTTGTTTTTGGATTCAATCTGGGGAATGCCTGGGGCAAAGACCGGCAGCTGAGCTATCAGTACACGACAGATGCGGAATTGGACGGAACGATCGGCGTGCATTCAGTGATCTATCAGGTGCCGATTTTTGAAAACCGCGATACGTGGACCGTGTTCGGCAGTTGGGCCAACATCGATGCTGACCTGGTCGGCCCCAACATCCCCGGCGAAGGATGGCAAATATCCGGTCGATACCGTCACACTCTGTGCCAGACACGCTGCCAGGTCGACGAATTGCAGTTTGGGTTCGACACCAAGGGCACCAACAACGACCTCGACTTCGGCGGCAGTACTGTGTTGAGTCAGAATGCAGAAATCGTGAATTTCATGGTGGGCGTGAACAGTCAGCAGCAGTACAACGACGGTACCACGAATTACGCTCTGGACATCTTCGGCAGCCCAGGATATCTGCTCGGACGCAACACCAATAGCGCGCTGAGCATGTTGCGTCCCGGTGCCAAAGCAACGTACGCTTACGGTCGTGCGTCAGTGGAACGAGTGTACAACATCGATTGCCGCCGCGATTTTGTGGTGCGTGCCGCAGGGCAACTGTCAACGGATAAACTGTTGCCCACGGAACAGCTGGGCTTCGGCGGATACGACACACTTCGTGGCTACGACATGCGTACCGTCAACGGTGATGCCGGCTACTTTGTCAATTTTGAATACCGCACAAAGCCGGTTTCCGGCTGCTGTAACGGAAAACCAACGTCGTTGACGTTGCTGGCGTTCAGTGACCTTGGTCAGCAATTCAATTATGGAAACAACGCCGGCGAGGCCGACGGCGAATTCCTTGCCAGCGCGGGCATTGGCTTCCGCTATCTGGTTGATCCGAACTGCACCATTCGCTTTGACTACGGCGTTCCGCTGACTCGCCTGGGTCCGCTGACGACTGCTCGCGACAACAGCGCGGGCCGCGTTCATGTGGGAGCAGTTATCGCTTACTGACAGAACGCCGAGTCGTTCGTGGCGGTGTGGTTCAGCGTCAGTGGGCGTCGAATCGAACGTTGACTATTCTCCGAGCGCCGCGTCTGCTTCGATGATCACGTGATACGCATCGACACTGTTTTCTGCAGCTCGCAGATCGTCCAGAAAACCGGGCGTTTGAAACAGACGACCCAGTCGCGCAAGAATCTTCAGATGAGTGTTGCTGTCTCGAGACAACACAAGAAAGAACATGTCGGTCAGCTGCCGCCCAGGACCACCGAATGGGATGCCGGAGACCGTTCGGCCGAACGCAATCAGTGGCTCGCCCAAAGCGTCCGGCATGCGGCTCTGCGGATGAGGCACTGCGATGCCGCCGTCGAACCCCGTTGAACAGAAGTCCTCGCGCTGTCGGACCGCCTGCAGAATGGCGGACGAATCAAACACCTGCCATGTGCGGCCGGCGGTTTCCACCAACTGCTTCAGCACAGACGGTTTTGTTCCCGCGTCCAGAGGTACGGCCACAAGATCCGGATGCAGCAGGCTGCTGACCGGCGAATGCGACGCAACTTCTGTCGAATGCTGAGAGCGTTCCAGCACGGCGAGATCGGCCTGGTTGAACTGAGGGATTTCCTGTTCCAGCCAGTTTGTGATTTCCGTCTTATTGAACCGCCATTCGCCGGCCACGCGTCGACCCGGAATGTGGCCGCGACTGACCTGCTTTTCGACAACACGCCGTTCTTTGCCAAGCTGACGAGTCAGCTCTTCTATTGTGTAGTAGTCTCGAGACATGATTTGTGACCCTCCATCACGGAGGTGCTGCACAGTCGGAGTCGGGTCAAAAACACAGGCAAAGCACTTTGCAGACTGCAATTCAGGATGACCGTTGGAACTGTTCAGGAATATGGTGAGCACCGACGCCACAACGGGACGTCAGCAAAATAGGGGGGCGTACATGCCGGGGAGACGTGGGACAGCCATTAAGCCACTTCGGTCACAGGCAGGACCACCCACTCTAACGCTGAATATCGTCCGTCCTAACACAGATTCGTTAAGAATAGGCAGATTTTGCTGATTAATCGCACGGATCCAGGCGGCCTGCAGCTGGCCGGTTTTCTGCTGCCTCTACACCGGCGCCACGAATAACGCGCTGTTCACCGGCCGACATGGCTTTACTTCAGCCGATACAGCTCAAGCTTTTGCACTCGGCATTCGGGGTGTTGGCCGACCCACTCAGCAGAGAATAAGTTGTAAAGTACAACTTCGCTGGGAATGAAATGGAAATCCGCGACGTGCTGAAATCGATATTGTTTGTCGGCCCAGTCATTCAACATGCCGGGCGTGCGAAGTGCGTTGGGGCCAACGATCAGATACGTCGGGATCTCTTCACGGTCGAGTGACGCCGCAGGAAAGCCGACGTCCTGAACCGGACCTACGTTCAATCCGGCTGCAAACAGATGCCCAAGGACCCCGGGTTCGCCGTAGGCATAGACAACACATGTTGGCTGAGACACGTCTGCCAGCGGCACGGTGGTGTCGAATGGTGACACGACCTTCTGTTCCAGCAAATCCAGACTGGTCGCGTCTGCGTCGTATTCGTCGCTGATATCGTCCTGCGGGTTCGGACTGATGATCGTGTTTGAGGGAACTGCAATCTGCGGATTGATGCGTTCATATTTCCCGTCGACATCCTGCAGGACGGCGCTTGCGATATGCCACGATGCATCCCGCAGTGAGGTTCGGTTCTGCCACACCAGTGGGCGTCGAAGTTCGCCAGCCCCTGTGACTGTGATGGCGACGGCGATCAGGACCATTCCCATGACAAGGCGTTTCATGACTGCCTGCTGCCTGGTGACGGCAACTGCGTCGCCACGTCTGGCCACGTTGATGGTGGCTTCCATCCACCAGGTAACACCGCCCGCCGCAGCCAGCCAGATGGACGCCAGCAGTGGCAGTGCCAGCCGCGGGAAGGGATAATACATCGGCGTCGTCAGCAGCATTCCGCTGAACCATGCCACCAGAATACAACTGCTGAGCGCCGGGTCGATGCTGGCGGCGCTGTTCAGATCGGCGTTGTAATATGGTGCGGCTCTCGCGACCGCAGGGGACCGATCGTCGCTCACACTGCGGCGGTGAAGCTCATGCAGCGCGGGCCACAGAAACATTCCCGCGATGCCGCCGATGGCCAGGCACGTGAGCAGTCCGGCAGACCCGATTCCTGCTGCGACGACCGCCAGCACAATGGCCGCCACCACAAACCGAACCAGTATTGCCGGAGACGGAAATGCTGCCACCGCGGCATGGTTCCTGCCACCTGCAGCAGGGGCGGACGATGCGTTCCACGTGGAACGCTTCAATTCCATCCAGCGGCGGGTTCCTGCTGCCAGAAGTCCGAGTCCGATGGATGCAGGGCCAAGCCAGCTGTCGAATCGAAAGTGGTAGAGCATGTGGTCAGCCAGGCGATCCTGCCATCCGCTGAAGCCGATCAGGTACGCCTTATGGTTCGCCGCGACAGCCGCATAACCGCCGACATCATTCAGCACCAGATACCACGGCAGCATCAGATACCACGGCAGCCATACCAGAACTGCAACTGCCACTGTGCTGCCCAGCAACTTCACCAATTGCACCGCGGACATTTCTCGACGACCTGTCAGAATCCACCAGAACCCTGTACCGCTCAATAGAATGGCCAGTGCCAGCCAGCCGGTATACTTGGTCCACCATGCGATGCCCGCGCACAATCCGGCCAGTGCCATCGTCCGCACGGATCGGGATTGAAGCCCTTTCATTCCGATTCCCACCGCCACAGAGATCCAGAACAGCGCTGGAACATCCGTCATCGCCATCCGAGAAAACAGGATGTGAAAATCGCTGAGTCCCACAACATAAACAAGCAGCAGTCCTGCTGACTGGCCAAACATGGAACGGCCCAGCCACCACAGCAGCAGGATTGTCAGACTGCCCAGCACCATTGACGGCAGGAACGGTGCCACTGACGACAGGCCCGGGATCGCAGAAAGAATCTGAATGGTCTTCGGCAGCAGCGGAGGAGCATACAGATGACGCATCGGCCATGGCTGCCCGGCCTGACTGTCGTACCACGTGGAGGAGGCATAGACGCCTTCGTCGAAGTGTTCAATTGCCAGCTGATCAGCATGCAGACCGCGAAACGCAACTCCCAGCAGCAGCGCCATTCCTACCAGCAGCAATTCCTGTTTTGAATAACGTGGGGGCATTGAAAGCAGTGCGGTTTGTGATTGATGAAGCGGGGATCCTGGACGATGTGGCCGCGAAATTCCAGTGGCATCGATTACGTTCCACGTGGAACGCTCATGCCCCCTGGTCTGGCTCGCCTTCTTTGGCTTGCTTTGCCGCCTCGGATTCCTGCTCTTTGCGGACGACGTAGGCATACAGCCATTTGCCCCACACAAAATACTGCGCGACAAACAGCAGGCCCAGGACTGCCAGTGTCAGACCCAGCAGTCCGGCACCAGGGAACACCATCCCCAGCAATCCAAAGAATCCGCCGCCACAAGCGATGGTCAAAAACAGGGCCGCTGAAACCGTAGGTGGCTGGGTCGCGGCGGGCCGTTTCTGTGGAAGACGAGGAGTCATGGATCTGCCCACCGTCATTCACCGGAGGTTTCAAGGAACCCGCGTAGTGCTTCGTAGCGAAACTGCATTCCATCTTCCAGCGATTGACGAATGCTGGCCTCAGTCAATACGAATCCCATCATGCCTCCGGGAGGTTCAAATTCGACAAGGTCGGTCAACAAACAGGTGCCGTCGTCGTTGAGGACAATCGACTGGCGATGGACCCACATCCGCGTCGGCCCCTCGACCTGTTCGGCCAAGATTTCGGTTTCCCCGACTTCGACGTATCGGTGCTGGATTCGCTGTTTGAAGCCGAAGGCCGTAATCCGGAATTCAATAATGGCGTCAGCCGTTACCTGCTCCGGGGCCTCAAGTACCTCCAGCTCCAGATCCGGATCGCTGATCGATGGGATATTTGCGGTTGCCCCGAGATATTGTCGTAACGCTGCGGCGGAGCACCTGAGCGTTGTCGAGGCCTTGAATTCTGGCATGAACGTTAACCGGGAAAGTGTGTGACGGACCAGTAGATGATACCAGTGTACCGGATCGTCGACGCCCAAAGAAGTCCGTCAGATCGTTGTTCGATCGCAACTCCGCCCACTGCGTGCGGTGGCTGTCCGGAGTTGGACTGAGCGGAGCGAGGCAAATCCCGGGGCAGCTGCAACTCACACTACCACGCCGGCAATGGCGTGAAACATCACGTGTGACTTTGACTCGAAATCTTCTTCGCACTCTCAGACGGACCCGTTTCCGGGGCTCAGTCCAGCCCTCGGCCACCCGTTTGTTCACGTCCACGAGGGTGTCCGGGGTTGGACTGAGCGGAGCGAGGGAAACCCCGGTGCAGCTGTCTACGGCTTAGGCGATGCGACGATTTCCTGTTGCATCTGCAGCAGCGTTTCTGTGATCTTTCGCGACGCCGGCAGCTCAACATAATTTGTGCCCAGCCATGTCTCGTAGCCGCCGAGTTCATGCTGTTCGGGAGTGGGCAGGTATCCGTATGACCCGTTGGCCAGTTCAATGGTGAACGTGCGCGTGAACGGGCTGCGGTCCTTCAGCTCCAGACCGATCTCAACAAAGGTCTCAAACGGGATCGCGGATATTCCCAGATCGCCGATGCGAAACACCTGCAGCGCCACGTCGATGGTGTCCGGAGCGTTCTGCAGTTTGGCGATGCGGTCTGCGTAGATCAGTTCACGTCGGTGGCTGGTCGCGGTATCCGCCTTCGCCGCCTTGATCTTTGCGAAGTGATCGATGATCTGCTGAGTTGGCTTGCGAACCTGCAGAGTCAGATCTCTGTGCTGTGCCCCCAGAGATACCCACGACTGAAATGTGATCGACTGATGAGCATCGTACACGCGGTCGGCCACCTTCTGTGCGACCTCCTGCATCTTCTGATAGCGTTCTTTTCGCGGGGTGTTCTTCTTAGTGAAGTTGATGTTGTTGATGTCACCACTCGTTCCGTTGGACATGATGCCCACGAACGGAATGGTCTGGTCAGCTGCTCCCAGCTTGTCCTGGATGAACTTCGAAAAGTACCCGAAGTAATCGCCCGACACCTCGCCGGAGACTACTCCGCCGACGTAGTGCAGCGAGTAGTTCGCCAGCAAAGCGATGGGCCGACCGTCTGTGCTTTGCACAGAAATGAAGCTGACTTCCGGATCAATTGGCCCGGCGGGACGCACCAACGCTGCATTGCCACGAGGCGGATTCATCCGAACTGTGTCCACGCCGCCAAACGGATTGGTCCGCATGGCCGGGTCCGTGACGTGCCACCGCCGATTGAAAACTTCCGACGGTTCGTCCACCGACCCCCAGCCGATCTGCGCCGGTTCCAGCTGATTCAGCGCGCGACGCACTCCGTCCGATATTCGGTTGGCAAGGAACGTCTGATAGTCCGTCAGTTCATCTTCCCAGATCACTTTGCTGGGGCCCCGTGCCGTGGTTGCGGAGTGAGTATGAGTCGACGCCATCAGCAGGTGCGAAGCCGGCAGGCCGGTGGCGGCATGGACCTGCTGCTTTGCCGCGTCGAACACTTCACGTGGAATGCCGACGTTGTCGCACAGCACGATCGCCAGCTTTGTGGTGCCATCATCCAGCACCAGACAGCGGGCAAACAGTTCGTCGTGAATATGCTTCGCCGGGATGGGAGTCCATCCGCCCACGACCAACTCCCCCAGTGGTGGCGTGATGTTACTGGTAGCCGCACCAGCGCGGAACACTTTTTCCTGCGGCTCTGCAAAAACAGTATTCCGGCAGGCAGCACTTACCAGAACCAGACAGACGACGGGCAATAGCTTTCGCACATGATGCTCCAGGCGATGAAACGCGAACGTGAATTTAACGCGTCGCATTGTCCTGGACCCAGCGTGCGTTTTGCAACCGTAGCGGATTGTATTGGGAACGACGCCGGATCGTGATTGCGGACCAGTGGGTGGCCGGAGGCTGGACTGAGTTTGCGAAGGAAAATTAAACCGGCACTGCCGGCGCCGGGGGTTTTAAGCGTTTCTCGCTCCAGCCACCCTTTGCAGTCGGAATTACTGCCGGGCACCGAAAGGTGCGTCGGCCAGTCACGGAGCGTCGGTGAACGCCTTTTCCACACCATCGCTGGACGATCGTTCTTCGGAACTCTCCGACGCCAGGGCCTCCATCACTGCATCAACGGTCAATGACATTCGAAAGCCGGTCCAGCGTATTCGGTGCATTCGCCCTTGCGTCGGTCGGACGGCGGATCGACACAGAACAGCGGGGTCGTTCCAGTCTCCGCCTCGAAGGGTGCGTTGTTCATTGGTGGAATCTCGAATGATCGGATCTGTGGCCAATGGGCCAGTCCTGTGTAGGTAGGCGTTCATTCCGGAACGGTCATGGACCCATTCCCAGACGTTGCCGTGAACGTCGTGCAGCCCGAACGGATTCGCCTGCAGCTCGCCGATGGCATGCGTTCGCTGTTCATTGTTCACGTCGAACCAACCGGCGCGAAGCAGATCTTCGTTCGTATTTCCGGACCAAAAACGCGTCGTCGTTCCTGCTTGGCATGAGAACTCCCAGCGAGCCTCCGTCGGCAGTCGGTAGCCGGTGCCACGCAGTGTCACGGTGTCCCCAACACCGGGGTGTGGCTGTCTTGCGTCGTAGTCGTTCTGAAGACCTGAATCGACTTCGACAGGACCTTCTTCACGCACGTAGGCAACGTCGAGTCCTTCCCGTTCGCTGAGTTGGTTGCAAAAATCGATGGCGTCGTCCCAACTGACCATTTCCACCGGAAATTTGTCCGTGGAAAGTCCAGCGACATTCACTTCGCCGGTTGCCCCGGTCGCAAACCACGATGGGTTGGTCCCGGTCACCTCGCGATAGACATCCTGACTAACCTCGTGAACACCCATGTAAAATGGCTGTGTGAGCACAACCGCGTGCTGAGGCTGCTCACCCTTCATCAGTCCTTCGTAGTAACCGCTGGTGGCGAACGGCAGGGACTCTTCAATCTCCGTCGAATCACCTGCTCCCATCATGAACTCGCCAGGTGGAACAGCCGAAACTTCAGGCCGATACTGTTGACGTACTCGACTGGCACGCCCAGATGCTTTGCCCAGGCCTGTTCGGCGCCGAAAGGTGCAACGGCTGGCGATGGAGGTTCAATAGGAATTACGGCTGTCACGCGAAATCCAATTGACGTATTTCGATGGTTGGGCTCACTCCAATAGCGGACCGCTGCACGGCAGAACTGGGGAGTGAAGAACCATCCACCACCTCGATAGACTCGATCGGTACCATCTACAGATCCCTGCGGATCAACGCTGGGGCTTTGCCCGTAATACTCTGCATCGAACGGATCGGCACACCATTCCCAAACGTTGCCGTGCATGTCGCGAAGGTTCCACGGATTTGGGGACAACTGACCGATGGGATTCGTCTGTGGATCGTTGCTGCTGTCCAGCCACGCGAACTCATGAAGTCCGTCCGGGCTGTCTCCACAGTGCCATGGCGTTGTGGAACCGGCACGGCACGCGTATTCCCACTGTGCCTCAGTTGGCAGGCGATATGTGATGCCTTCTTTCGTTGATAGCCACTCGCAGAAGGCGACCGCATCATTCCATGATACGTTCATCACCGGATGATTGTCTGTATGCGCGAACCCGGTACCGGAATTCCAGAGGAACGCGGGGTCCTGAACCAGCTGTGTACCCTGCAGACCGAATCCGCCCTGGCCGTCTTTCTGAGCATCCGTGACATACCCGGTGTCGTCCACGAAGGACCGAAACTGGCCCTGTGTGACCTCGCAAGTGCCCATCTGAAACGGTTGCGTAATGACGACTCGATGCTGAGGACCTTCGTTCTGCCAGAGGCGGGCGTTATCATCTGATCCTGCAACCATCTGCTGGATGTCTTCGTTGGTTGAGCCCATCAAAAACTCACCTGGCGGGATCAGGGCCAACTTCATTCCGATGGAGTTTTCTGTTTCGATCGGTACGCCCAGGCGCTTGGCCCAGGCCTGTTGATGGGTTTCGGCTTCTGCTGAAGTGAACGGTGCGATCGCCGATGGGGGGGCAGGAGGGATTGGCGTGTCAATTTGTTTCGACGTGGCCGAGGCTGGCAGCTCATTGTACGGCTCTCCCTTGGCCAGTCGCTCCTCCAGGGTCGGCAGGCCCTCGGCGGACCAGATGGTGAAGCTCTTGAACTCGGCTCTAACGGCATCGATAGTGGTGGCGACCGCGCCGAGAGCAAAGCGCCCCGGCGGTGCAAATTCCTCCAGAACAATCGGATCGCAAATGGCCACGTCGTTCGCGAAGATCTCGATCCGATTGCCGATGGCCACGACCAGAAGCTTGTTGAACTCTGCGCCTTTCTTCAGCGCGTTATGCCTGATTGTTTTGGCGTTCCGCGGCGGGCCGTCGTTCAGGATGGCCAGCTGCAAACCCTGCAGGCCGTTCAGATGGAAGCGGACGGAGACCTGGTTGGTCAAGGACGTGTAGTCGAGGAACCATTGGCAGCCCTTCGACTGGACACTGCCAACCACCTGGCAGGCGAAGTTCGCGTACGTCTTGTCATCGATCCATGCGGCCCGCACAAGACCGGGATCGGCGCTGATGAAACACGCGTCTAGTTCACGGCCAAACTCAAAGGCAGCCCCCTTGGCGGTTGGCCAGGTGTTGGCAAAGTCATGGCGGTACAGTTCCTTCGCCTGGCTCAAATCCGGCGCCGCGATCTCTCCCTGCCACAAAGCCTCCTCGGGCCAGGCAAACGTTTTCTCTGCGTCGCCTGCCTTCGCCTGTAGCGTGACCGTCGACTGTTCGGTGGCCGCTGATGGATCCTTGCCGGCCACGACCGCGGGCTCGAACTCCACCGTCACCGTTCTTTGGTCTTGGCCGCTCTGGATCTCGAACTTGTTCGTGGAGAGTTTCAGGCCGTTCTTCCCCTTGACCAGTTCAATCGTATACTCGCCGACCTTAAGCGATATTTCTTTCTTTTGCCTGGGGAAGAATAACGCCACTTCCGTACCGCCCGACTTAACAGAGATTTGCACGTCCGGATCGTCCGTCTTGATGATGAGCGTCCCGTGGGGGGTCTCCACCCGAAACACGATCTGCGCAATCCCGAGACCGACGAGAGCAATCATCAACAGGGCGACTGCGAATAGCCGCTTGCGAATTAACCGGGGTGCTGCCGACGTCGACGGTGCGATTCCGTTCTGCAAGTCGTGTTCATGACGAGCGAGTACTTCGGCCACTTCGGAGGCGGTTTGAAATCGGTTGTCCGGCGACTTCGACATCAGCTTTTCGATGACGGCAACCAGCCAGCCGGGCGTCTCGGGACTTATTTCGCTCAGTGAGGGGGCGGGTACGTCCGCTACCTGCCGCAGAATGGCAACGGCAGATTCTGCCGAAAACGCTGCCTGACCGGCACACATCGCGTACATCACACTGCCCAGACTGAACAGGTCAGACCGCACGTCAAGTTCCCGGCCGCTGGCCTGTTCGGGCGACATATACTGCGGTGTGCCTGCAATCACACCGGGACTGGTCAGCTGTGACGTGGCAGCTACTCGGGCCAGCCCGAAGTCTGTGATTTTTACATGCCATGTCGACAGTGGCCGCACGCCGCTTTCCTGGTCGTCGATCTTTTCCAGCAGGATATTCGCCGGTTTGATGTCGCGGTGAACCAGCCCCTGTTTGTGAGCGGCGACCAGTCCCAGAGCGATCTGGCAGGAAATACTGACGACTTCGGCCGCGGACGGTTTATCACGACCCCGCAAATACTCCTCCAGCGTTATGCCATCAACCAATTCCATCGCCAGGAATGGAATCCCGTCGATTTCTTCGACGCCGAAGATTCTAACCACGTTTTCGTGCTGAATTCCCGCGACCGCCTGAGCCTCACGCAGGAAGCGTTTGTGCGCATTGGCATCGTGAGACAGGTCGCAGGACAGGACTTTGAGTGCCACGTCCCGCCCGAGTCTGGTGTCGTGTGCTCGCACGACCACTCCCATGCCGCCTCGACCGATGACGCACTGCAGTTGATAATGTCCCAGCACTCCGTCAGCCGGAAAATCGGCCAGCGGTCGCCCCGAGGTGGACTCACGCCATTCGTCCGCCCAGCTTTCGCGCGGTGCGATCTTGCCCGTCCACGTGTCGGACAATGACGACTGGTGTACAGTTTCGGTCTCTGCTGCGACGGCGGCAGCACGATCGAAATCTTCGATGGTCTGTATGACCAGTGAACGTAAGTCCTCAGCCCACTGCGGAAATCGTCGGGCATATTCTTCGGCCGTCGGGACCTGGCCACGAGCGTGCCGTCGTTCGACTTGCAGTTGCGCAAGCTCAAGCACCAGCAGCCGTTGCTGCGATTCAGGCACATCGGCGACGAAATCTTCGATGCGAGTTTCGGCATCCAGAGCCAGCGCCTGTTCGAAACGATCACACAGGGCGTCAAGCTGATGCAGCTCGGCCACCGGCAGATCATCCCAATCTCGATCGAATTCCACCACTGAGTGTTCCGTGTGCTAATAACTACTGATCGCGTACCACCAGCTATGCTAATGAGCACTCATGAGGCTCTGCCGTCTCTGATAAGCGGGTAAGGGAGTGGCGAGTCCACTCCCTCCCCGTAATCGCGATGAG
>JAPYTO010000053.1:0-20660 GCA_029941865.1 Fuerstiella sp.
ACCGTCGCTGACCACGAGCCGCCAATTCTCACCGGTCCCGGCTTCGAAACAGGAGACCCCACGCCGGCATTGACATGGAGTCCCGTCGACGGTGCCACCCGATACGACCTGTGGCTGAACGATGTATCCCGAAACATCATTCAGTTGTTCAGGATGGATAATATCCCTGCTCCGGCACCGCTGTTTTCCTCGAACTTCCAGGGCGGTCCGTTCAACGTTGACGTTGACGGAGTGAACCAGACGCTGCCATTTGACCCGGCTTTGTGGGACCAGAGCACTGAACCGGTGGCGACTCAGGATGTCGCTGCAGATAATCTGGCGGCGAATGCTGCTGCCGGAATCGTCAGTGCTCATCTGGATGAAGCACCGGACGGCGTCGACCGACTGCAGTCGGTCAGTATGGACCTGTCCGCTGAATTAGGAGCGCAGCTGAGGTACACGTTCCAGCGAAATACTCCAACGACCCCGCTTGATCCCAGCGCACCCCTAATCCCAACGCTGCAATTGGTTCTTTCATTCCGTAACGCTGCGGGTGAGTGGGTGGAACTGGAGCGGCAGCTCCCCGACCAGGTGGCCCAGGATGGCTTTATCAGGTCCAGGATTCAACTGCCGATGGATGCTCTACACTCTGATTTCGCCTTCCGTTTTGAGACCGTCGGCGCCAGCGCGGAAGCAGAAGACGATTGGTTCATTGGCGAAGTCGAGGTGGCTGGTTATCCAAATGTCATTCCGGCACAGCAGATTGGAGTGGGACGTTACCGGTACTGGGTGCGAGCATACGACGACCTGGAACAGGCCGGATTCTGGAGTCAGGAGTTGTCGTTCCGTGTCCGGACATCGCCGGAGATCACGAATCCAGTCAATCAATCCGTGGCGGCCAGCAGTTCGTTTCCTGAGATTTCGTGGACCACAGTGGTCGACACCGATCATTACGAATTGTGGGTCAACAATGTCACGACCGGTGAGAACCAGGCGATTTACGAAACAAATCTTCAGACCACCAGTTTTGCTTCGGCAACGGCCAATCTGCCTGGCGGAACTTACAAGGCCTGGACACGAGCCATCGGGCCGGACGGATTTGCCGGACTCTGGAGCAGTCCCGTCACGTTTACCGTGTTGAGTGCCCCGCAGAATATCACTCCGTCAGGTGCGACATTTGACCGAACTCCGGAGATTCGCTGGGACCTCGTGGTTGGTGCGTCTCACTATTCTGTATGGCTGACCCTGCGAAATCCGGGTGAGGTCGCAGTTCCCGTCCTGATTGACCAGTTCGTTACGGGAACAACAAGAATTCCTGATACTGATCTCGCAAACGGCCAGTACGTCGTGTGGGTGCAGGCCATTTCCGAAGATGGCACGCAGTCTGCCTGGTCGTCTGGTTTTGAGTTTTCAATCGGAGGACGTCCGGAAATTCTGACGCCGACAGCCAGTGAAACGACTTCTTCGACACCGACGTTTCTGTGGACCGGCATCACCGGGGCAGAGAAATACGAATTCTGGATCAACCGAATTGACGTGCCTCAAAACAAAGTTGTCTACGACGCTAATGTGGCGGTCGCTTCATACACTGTTCAAACGCCACTTGCGGCCGGTACCTATCGTGTCTGGGTTCGTGCCATCAGCGAGATGGGAGAGACTTCATCCTGGAGCCGACCTGTCGACTTTACTGTGGCAGCACTCCCGTCAAACAGCAACACCCGCTCGACACAGCCGGACGATTTGTTGTTGCCGGGCAACGCCAGTGATCCTGTCGTGCAACTGACAGTTTTGCAACCCGTTTCCACAGTCGCACCGGTGGACAGCGACGTTGCACCGAAAGCGGCACTGAATCCGCAGATGGTGGTTACAGTCGTGACCGCGGAAGCGACTGCGGGTGCAGCAGTTGATGGCGACGAAGCTGTCGAAGACCTGGATTCCGTAATGTCCGATTGGGCAGCGGCGGACTGGTGGAACGGTACGACCGGCGAAGAAGAGAATTCGAAAGATTCCACTCCGGTGGTTGCTGCCCTGGGCCTTGGCATCCTTGCCACTCAACCAGTGTTGAAGGATTCCGTACGCAAAAAGCGAAATCGCGTCTGATGACTGCGTTTCACACTGACTTGTGGCCGCGAAGAGCGATTTTCGATGGAAGTTTCGTTACTCCCACGAGCCAGTATCGTCTACGACAATAAGTAAACTGCTCTAACGAAACGGGTCTGACAGTTTCATCTGCCGTGTATGCACGGCGGGACAAAAAACCGCGTGTGAATTCTTTTACGTGCCGGGTCGAGTCTGCTCGGACAGCAGGAACGCAATTTCCATCGCCTGTTCGTAGTTCAGACGTGGATCAACCTGGCTACGATAGTCTCGTGGGAGATCAGATTCCGTCAGATTCGCGGGGCCACCGACGCATTCAGTGACGTCTTCACCTGTGAGTTCCAGGTGAATACCGCTCAGTCGCGTCCCGCAGTCCCGGTGAATCCGAAATGCCGTGATGATTTCCGAAGTGATCTCGTCGAATGACCGCGTCTTGAAGCCGTTGCGAGTTGCCTGTGTGTTTCCGTGCATCGGATCACAGCTCCACAGCACGTTAAGATTTGCCCGCCTGACGGTGTCCGCCAGTAACGGCAGCTTACTGCTGATTTTCTCTGCTCCGAACCGGTGAATCAACGTCAGACGCCCCGGAGTATTTTCCGAATTCAGCACCTTGATCAGATCGACCAGTTCGTCGGGCGCCATTGTGTTACCGACCTTGACTCCGATCGGATTCCGAATACCGCGAAAGTACTCCACGTGGGCACCATCGATGGCCCGCGTGCGGTCACCGATCCAGGGCAGATGAGTACTCAGGTTGTAATGCCCCGACTGACGCTGATCCGTGCGTGTCAGCGCCTGCTCGTAAAGCAGGTGCAGAGCTTCGTGGGACGTAAAAAAATCGACGCGGCTCAGCTGTTCCAGTTCGCCGGATGTGACAACTTCCATGAAACGGATCGAATCACTCAGTGACTCCAGAATCTGTTGATAGCGTCGCGAACCTGGCGTGTTTCGTACGAATTCCAGATCCCAGTTCTCCGGATGATGCAAGTCTGCAAAGCCGCCTTCGCTGAGCGCGCGGATGTAATTGATCGTCAGCCCGGATCGTTCGTAAGCGCGAAGCAGCAGTTGCGGATTGGGTTCACGGTCATCTTTGGTGAAACCGCTGCGGTTGATAATGTCGCCACGGTAACTTGGCAGTTCCACCCCTTCCCGGGTTTCGGTGTTGGCCGACCGCGGCTTTGCGTACTGACCGGCAATACGTCCAATCCGGACAATCTTCTGTTTGGAACCACAAATCAGCACAAGGCTCATCTGAATCAGCACCTTCAGCTTTCTCAGAATCGCCAGTGCATTACAGTCGCCAAAACTCTCAGAGCAATCGCCGCCCTGCAGCACAAACGCGTTGCCGGTAGCGGCTTCCGCTAACTGTTTCTGCAGTCGATCAACTTCCCACGCTGTGACCAGC
Organism: Fuerstiella sp.; assembly: GCA_029941865.1. Classification (GTDB taxonomy): domain Bacteria; phylum Planctomycetota; class Planctomycetia; order Planctomycetales; family Planctomycetaceae; genus Fuerstiella. Next base: position 3,482 of record JAPYTO010000053.1, read on the forward strand.
GGGGGCAGTTGAGCCAGGTTTTGCAGAACCTCGTCGACTTCCTGCGCGTTTTCATAAACCGGCTGCTGCATCGCCAGTTTCTGCTGCCATGAATTGGGTTGCCATGTATTCATGGGCGGGATTGTTTCGGCCCGATCGACGAAAGTCACCCGCAGACGCGGACTTATCGTAAATCAGCCGCGAATTCCTGGCTCAAACGCCAACTTACCCAGTTTGCCGCGTGTGAAATTCCGTTTTCACAGCTTGAGCACACGCGTCGTGATGCCTACAGTTCCGTAGATATCACACTGGCGGTACAGAACAACAAGCATGGATTGCTTCAGTACAGTGTTCGTCGCCAGTATTTGTTGGACCGTGATTCAAGGAGGATTCACGATGAACCATTTGCACCTGCGTCTGTACAATCCACCCTCGGAATCTGAACCGGAAGCCGGGTCGGAGTCGCCACTTAAGAAACGGGACATCCTCCCGTTTGCTTCCCGGAATCAGACGACGATTATCAGCGGTCGCCTGACTGCTCCCGTGGACCGAGCCCGGATCATACGAGAGAATTCTGAGTGTCCTGAGTGCTCAAAGACCAACATTGAGCCGCTGGAACTGCAGGACGCCGTCATCAGCCCCAAGAATCGATTACCAGTCCCTGGCACTGCAACCATTGTCGGGTTCCACTGTAATGACTGCTCCACCGAGTGGCCTGTGTACGAATTGAGGACGCGGCGAAATGGCTGACATTCAGCCAACAACTTGTGGAGCGAATGTCGCCTTGTCGTCAGTTATTGGGCACGACCGTTGCGTCGACGTTGGTCGGAGCAACGTATGAAAGTGACTCCGATTCGGCCTCAACAATCGCCTGATACTGTTGCAGCCGTTTTGTGTCGTCCAACAGTCGCAGGTTTTCTCGCAGAATGACATTCTCAGCGGTGCGAACGAACCGCTCGTACTTTACCTTTTGCTTCTCCGTGTTGGGTCGGACTAACGCATTTCCGACCTGTTCGCGATAACGTTTGTAGTCTCGATGGCCTTCAACCGCCGCGATGAATTCTTCACTGCGTGTTGTCACGAAATCAATGGCCACTGGGTTTAACACATTGGCCAGTTCAGGCCACCGTCTTTTCAAATCAGAAGTTATCTTCTGACGTAGCTGGCTGGAAGGATTCACCTGCCGTCGTTGAGAACCTCCGCGCTGACTGCGCGACCCACGACGCAACTGCAGCGCTTGTTCGCGAGCGTTTTCGATTCGGTTGCCACCGGTCAGTTTCAGCTGCCCGGACAGGCCCTCCAGAATGGCCCGTTCAGCCGGCGCGGCCAGTTGCAGAACGGTGTCCCACGTTGCGGCATCAGACAGGAGTTCAGGGTGGCGGTCGTTGGCAAACAGACTTTCGATCCCAAGAAACTCACCGGACGTCGTGATCGGCAGGTCGATCGTTTCTGCCGTCAGCACTGTGTATGCATGACCTTCGGCAAACGAGACTCCGCCGTCGCCGTCGTAGTCCGGTATGTCGATCGGCTTTCCGGTGCGCGTGTGTCCTGCGATCGCTTCCCAGAAATACGTGCTGTATTCGACGTAGGTGGATTCGTTAATTTCGGGGGTACACCCGGCAGCAGGTCGATCGTGGACCGTCGCGAAAAAGCCGCATCGCCGCTGCGTGGAGAATCCTTTGTCCGGATCACCTTCGTTGTAGATGAACCGAGCAAAGCCACCGGCGTGACACTGCACCATCACAGCGACGACGCGGACTCCCTGCGGCAGCTTATCCAGCAGGTCGACGACTTCACTGACCTTGATCTTTCTGTTGTTCCACAAAGAAATCGTCGTGTCGTGCGGCGAGTCGCGGTCATCGCTGCTATTGCCGTGTGCGGTTACGTACAGAACCAACCGGTCACCTCTGCGCATGGTCGAGCCAACATCAGCGAACCAACTGCGGATGTTGGCCGGACTCGTGTCGCCTCGCACCGCGGCCACTTCGTGATTTCGATACAGCAGCCCCAGATTGCGTTGAGAACCAAAAAACTCAGCCATCAGACGGTTGGCCTTCGGCACGGAATCTCGATCCATGACCTGCAGGTCGTGCCCTGCTGAAAGACCATCGGCAAAGTAGATGTCGTTGTGCAACAGGTCCTGTTTCTGCTCTCGCAGCAACCGCTGAAAGAACAGCACGTTTTTTTCGAGCGATGCCTGATTTCCCGTTGGTGAGGAGCCGCCACCAATGGTCAGAAAGAAATCCTTCGCATCGGCACGCGCCGAAATCAGCAACAAACACAAAGCAAACGACGCACCAGGACAGGCTTGTTTCTTCATGAGCTTCATTTCAATCTGCGGGGATAGCTGATCAACTTCGCCGGCGGATGCATCTGCCGACGGTGCTTTTCCATCGAACACTTCGGAGTTCGGCCGTCTTCTGCAGAAACACCCGAGAAGCCATGGTGATTCGGGCCAATCGTCTCTTCGACAGAGAATCCCAGCGATTGGTCGCTGAGTGCCGCATACGCGTCTGAAGGCGTGAGATTTCGTGGCACCACCGCTCTGTTCCGCGGACGGGCACAAAAGATTGGAGCAACATTCCGTCGTCAGGGATGATCTCGCTGGTCTCCGCGATCAGTACAACGCAGTCGTCGACAAAACCAGGATGCGCTCACCCAATTCTCTCATCTGATCGTCGGTCGTTATGCTGATGGTCGCCAGCACACGATGCTACGGGTGTTGAATATCAAACACCTTGTCAAAACGCCGGCTGGTAAGTTGCTCGCGGACTTGCGGCTTCATCCCGCATAAGACCAGACGAGTGTCAGCAGCTGCGGATTGCTGGTGGACAGACAGCAGCATCCCGATAGCCGCGTTGCCAAGGTACTCGACATGTGACAGATCGACGTAGGCTTCATCACAGTCCGGCCGCTGCAGCAGGCTCAGCAGGCTGGATTTTATCTGGGCGAGAACCTTAGTCTTGACGAGTCGGTCCTCGTTGGGCGTCACGATCCATCTGGTCTCCGATTCCGCGGATCGTTCCGTTTCAAGCGATGGCTCGGTGACAGTTTCTTCCGGCTCGGCAACGGCATCATCCGTTGAGTCGACGGCCTCCTCAATTTTCTCGGTCGGCTGGTTGCGTTGGATTGCGTAGATCAATGATTTCGCCAGCCAGGCGGCGTTGACTTCACTCTTAACCAGATAGTCCGCCGCTCCACGGTCCAGTGCGGAAAGCGACAGCTGTTCGTCATCAACGCTCGTGAAAATGACGATTGGAACGCTGTCCGCCGCTGCGTGCAATCGAGTGAAAGTCTCCAGCCCGGAACTGTCGGGAAGCGTCAGGTCGAGCAACACGGCATCGATGCCACCTTGAGACAGACGTTCCGTTCCAGCTGCCAGGCTGTCGAATGCCTCAAGCGAGAAATCACCGATTTTCCCTTCGGCAAGCATTCTGCGGGCCAACTCCACGAAGAGTGGGTTGTCCTCAATCAAGAGGATCTGAACCGGTTGTTGCATTTTTTTTAATCTACAGTGTTTTACGCTGACTTGTGGCCGCGGAGGACGCGTAACGGCCCGAGAACCCGGCATGCCCACGAGCCAGAAAGTTCACAGGAAAAAGCAAACTGCACCAGCGGGTGGCCACTCAGGGGCGATTGTCTCTCATACCGCCGTTTTTTCCTATCCGGCGCCTCAATTCAGAACCCACTCTCTCCGACCATTTCCCTGTGACGAACTTCGATGCTCGTCGCTGCAGGTGCATTATACGTAGTCGGCTCTCGGGGCCTGCTCGATTCTGAATTAGTTTAGTATCAGGCACACCGGGATATCGCGTGAGGAACTGATCGGCGTACGCTTTTTATTTGCGAATCCCGGTTATGACACGATCAAGTGAATAAATTCTATCCGGCGGATAAAACCGGATGCGAACGCAAAACATCAATCAGGTTGGTTTGGAAGTCGCCATCACCGCCAGGGCGGACTGAAGCTGCGACACCTGTTCCCTGAGTTTGAGCATCGTCTCTGATGCGCCATCAACATCGCCCCGTTTTCCGGCCAGTTCGATTCGCCGCGCCACCTCCACAACGTGTCTCGCGCCAAAAATGTCGGCCGACCCTTTCAAGCTGTGTGCTGCTCGTTGAATGCGTTTGTTATCTCTATCCGTCAGTCCTTCCTGGATTTCCGTCATCATGATCGGACATTGATCGAGCAGGAGCTGCGCCATAGCTCTGATTCCTTCCTCACCTCCGGGTATTTGGCGCCGCGCCAATTCCAGATCGATCACATCTGCCGATGGCTGAATCTTCACCGAAGAAAGATTCTCAGCTGGCGCCCGTTCTGATGTCGAATGACTTTGCGGCTGAGTGAATCGCTCGATCGTCCGACGCAACTCATCGGGTAAAATGGGTTTGGCGATGTAACCGTCCATTCCAGCCGTCCGACATTGGTCGCGATCATCTGTCGTCGCGGACGCCGTCATCGCAATGATTGGAGTGCGGCGCCCTGTTTCTCGTTTTCGGATGACAGCAGTGGCTTCGAACCAATCCATTTCCGGCATTTGCAAGTCCATCAACACAATGTCAAATCGTTCTTTTTCCATGATGGTAACGGCCTCCAGTCCGTCACCGGCCATCACAATATTGTGTTTCTCCAGCAATCCGGCCAGCACCGTCCGGATCACAACGCTGTCCTCCACCAACAGGATGTCCAGCGGCGGGAACTCGCGTTCCCTGTCATCATGTTTCGCTGCACTTTGAACGTCGTCGATCATGGGCTGCCGTTTTTCTGCCTGGCTGTCTTAATTCAACTACGGATCGCACCGCATACGCTGTCACCGGTGGGCTGTACTGTGATCGTCGTCACGACAGCAGTTCTTCAATCACTCTTGCCGGGTACACGTCCGTCAAACGCTCATCGCGACCGTTATGGGGCCATGTCAGGCTTTCGTGGTCCATGCCAAGCAGGTGCAGGATGGTGGCGTGCAGATTGGCGGTCTGAGTTCTGTTTTCGACGGCTCTGTATCCGAAGTCGTCGGTGGCTCCATAGTGCTGACCGCCTTTGATGCCTCCGCCGGCCATCCACACGCTGAAGCCGTACGGATGGTGATCACGTCCAGAGGCCGCTTTGGCGTTGCGTTGTTCGGCCGCCGGAGTTCTTCCGAATTCACCGCCCCACAGCACAAGTGTCGAATCCAGCAACCCTTTTCTTTTCAGGTCGGTCATCAGAGCGCCGATGGGTTGATCCGTTCGCTGGCAGCATTTTTTTGTACCGTCGTTGTTATTGGTGTGCGTATCCCACGGCTGCCCGGCCATGAACAGCGACACGAACCGTACGCCTCGTTCGATCAGTCGGCGAGCCATCAGGCAGCGAGCGCCGTAGGACTCTGTTGTCGGATCATCCAGACCGTACATCTTCTGCGTCGCTTTGGTTTCCTGAGAGAGATCGAGCGCGTCTGTGGCGGCCAGCTGCATGCGGCCAGCCAGTTCGAACGTGTCGATGCGAGCTTCGAGTTCCAGCTCACCAGGGCGTTGTGCAAGGTGCTGTTCGTTGAGTTGTCGCAACAGCTGAGCACGTGCATCTTCGATGGCACGAGATCGCGGCTGTTTCGGCTTCAGATTCAGAACCGGACTGCCCTGTTCGCGAAATACGGTGCCCTGATAGTGCGGCGGAAGCCAGCCACTGGACCAGTTCCGCACGCCGTCGACAGATGCTCCGCCCGGATCCGGCAGCGCGACGAAGGCCGGCAGATTGCGGTTTTCTGTGCCAAGTCCGTAGGCCGTCCACGCGCCCAGCGTTGGCCGACCTTCCGTGGTCATTCCCGTCTGAGCCATCCAGATCGCCTGCTCGTGATTTCGATGTTCGCTGAACATCGAACGGATCACGGCGACGTCGTCCGCATGCTGTGAAACAAACGGTTGAATCTCGGAAAACTCCAGGCCACTTTCGCCGCAGCGACGAAACGAGAAAGGGGACCCCATTAGATTCCTGGTTCGATTTTCGTCGTCAGCAACTTCGTCGGGCGGAGCCGTACCGTCGAAACGATTGAGTAGTGGTTTCGGATCCAGCAGATCCACGTGGCTGGGGCCTCCGTGCATGTACAGCTGGATAACGGCATTGGCCCGCGGCTGGAAATGTGCGTCGGCCGCTGTTCGTGCCATGGCACCGCTGGCGGCTTTGCCCAGTAACGTCCCCAGCGCCAGTCCGCCAAAGCCGGAACCGAAGCGCTGCAGGGATTCTCGCCGTGAGAGGAATTGAAGTGGATTCATGTGTTAATCCAGATAAACAAATTCATTGCTGCTTAGCAACATGTGACACAGATCAACGTGAGCTTTTTTTTCCGCGGCTGCGAGTGTCTCCGGAGTCCGGCCATCAGCTTCTGCAATCTCACTATGGTATTGCGTCTTTTGGTCCTCGAAGAATCGCGAAAGAAGGTTAAGTTCGTCTTTCGTTGCCGGACGTGCGAATGCCGTGAGAACTGCTCGCCCGACAGGGTCGTCTGATTGTTCAGCAGTCACCCGCTCCGCAAATGCATGGGCAGCGCGAGTGACCGTGTCACCGTTGAGCAGAGTGAGCGCCTGTGTTGAAACCGTGGACTGACTTCGCTGAGTGCAGTTCACCGACATGGTTGGCTGGTCAAACACCTGCAACAACGTTTCGGGATTCAGTCGCTTAATCTTCACGTATACGGAACGCCGATTCTGATCAGCACCGGCCGGGACGATGACTTCTCCGTTTTTCTGCCGAGCGACGGCCTGCGAGACGCCAAACATCTTCGGATTGAGTGTGCCGGACACCGCCAGAAAAGCGTCTCTCACGGCTTCGGCTTCCAGTCGCCGCATTGTCTGTCGCCACAGCAGCCGATTTTCCGGATCAACTTCTTCGCATGCTGCCCGATGTTTGGCCGTGACGCGCGAACGTTGTCGCCAGGTATTCGATGTCAGAATCAGACGATGCATGTGCTTGACGCTCCAGCCGCTGCGAACAAATTCGGTCGCCAGCCAGTCCAGCAGTTCCGGATGCGAAGGTGGTGAACCGGAGACTCCGAAATCGTCAGGCGTATCGACGATACCCGTACCGAAATGGTGCATCCAGATGCGGTTGACCATCACTCGTGCCGTCAGTGGATGATCGGGCTGCGTCAGCCAGCGGGCAAACGCAAGTCGACGGCCGGTAGTCTTCGCTTCGGTTGACGGAGCTGTCCATTGGAAAGCTTGCGGCGTTGCCAGCGATAAAATCACACCTGGTTCCACCAGCGGCCCTGGCGTCAGCGAATCGCCGCGCAACAGCACAGGAGTCGTAACCTCACCCGGCAGGTCGTACAAGGCACGGACCTCGTCAAACAGCCAGCGTCGACCTTCTTCGACAGCGACTTTGGCCTTCAGATCCCCTGCGCCCGTTTCGTACTCTGAGTACTCAGCAAGCGCAGCGTCGAGTTCTTTGTCCTTAGGGCGCAGCGTCTTTTCGAACTTCTCTGCCAGATACATCTGAACCTTCGTGCGAGTTTCCGCTTTCACCGCAAACGCTGCTTTGACGTCCGCGCGAATTTGCTCCGGTAGCGTGTTCAGACGATCGTTAAACAGCCGGGCAGTGAAAGCCGTTTTCAACGCAGCAAGCTCAGATTTCAGTTTCTTCAGGTTGGCATCGACTTCGGCATTCTTTTTGGTCGCGGCCTCTTTTTCTTTCTTCGATGCGATCGGCAGCCGCCGGTTCATCTGCGGAACCCAGTCATCAGGCCGATACGCCCCCATGAAGACAGCCTGCATGCGATAGTAGTCAACCTGGGGTATCGGGTCGAACTTGTGGCTGTGACACCGAGCACACTGAACGGTCAGGCCCATCGTCGACGAACAGACAATCTGCAGCGTGTCGAACAGCGTCGGATAGAAGTACTGCGAGGCGGCATTCTTGATCGTTTTGAAATCCGGCCGACTCGGATCCGCCGCCGTTCGCAGAAAGCCAGTGGCCACGATGCCCTCCACGACATCCTCCGAAAGTTGATCGTCCGATTCAAAAGCTGTCCAGTAGTCCGTCAGTTCATCGCCGGCAATCTGTTCCTGCAGAAAACGGTCGTAAGCTTTGTCGCTGTTGAACGCACGAATCACATAATCCCGAAACCGCCATGCCAACGGCAGCTCTCGGTCTTCGCTGAGAATTCCCGCTGATTCAGCATACCCGGTCACGTCCAGCCAGTGACGCCCCCAGCGTTCTCCATAATGTTCACTGGCCAGCAGGTCTTCGACCAGGCGTTCGTAGTCGCCGGAATCATCAGGGCCCATGAATTCTTCGACGTCATCCGGTGCCGGAGGCAATCCCGTCAGATCAAAGGTTGCGCGGCGCAGAAGTGTCAGACGATCTGCTGCCGGGGCCAGCGTCAGTTGCTGTTCTTCAAGTTGCTGCAGGACGAATGCGTCGATGGGGTTTTGGACGCGATCCGCCTGCCGCACCCGGGGGACGTCCGGCCGAACCGGTGGATGAAATGACCAGTGCTCGACTTCCGTCACATCGGCCGAACGATCAACGACGGCCGCGTTACTGACACCGCTGGCCCCGTCGTTGATCCACTTGCGGATGAGTCCCCTTTCTTCCGCCGTCACCTTCTGTCCGACGGGGGGCATTTTTCCGGAACTGATTTTTTCGTACAGCAGACTGAATTCTGCTGCCCGAATTCGCAATGCTGCTCCGGAATCACCACCAGTCAACAGCGATGACGGACTGGTCAGATTCAGTCCGGCTTTCGGTTCGACACCTGCATGGCAGCGGATACACCTGGCCCGAAAGATGGGAAGAATGTCCTTGTCGAATGTCAGTTCACGTTTTTCACCATCCGCCCGCACCCCGATCGGACACAACGCGACCATCAGCAGCGTTGACGTGATCAGCAATTGTTTCTGCACGAAACCACACCTCATCGAACGAGTCCTGTGGATTGAAACGATACGTCAAGGGAAGTCCGCATTCTATCGAAAGTCAGCGGCAGATCGCCACTGCATTGTCTTTCACGTTGTGCATGTGGAAGGGGGATCGCCAAACTGGTTCAGGTCTTGCTGGTTTCTGCTGCCTGTCTTTGTCGCCGACTCACTTGCACGGCGAATGAACAATCATTTTGTATTTCGGCGTTTCGCGAACGACACGCCTTTGACGCGCCAGAGCTTTACAAACATTTCGGTGACCTGATTCTGCTGGTTCCTTTTGAATGTGAAGACTCGATTGTCGTGGTTTTGACGGATGCCTGGCACAAACTGGTCCTGAACCGTGGGATCAAGTGGCACCCATCCGAGATTATTGACCCGTAACAACAGTTTTCCGTCGGCAACCCTGAAACGGTATGTCGCCGCTAACTCGTGGCTGAGAAACTGGCCTTCGTAGTCTGTCAGTTGTGCGGAACCTGGCTCAACAAGGTCAACGCGATCCATCCTGACCGTCCCGCCATTCCATCTGCTCGTCAGTGAAAACGGAGACTCGGGTGACGTTCGCGTAAATTCAAACCTGGCAGTCTCGTGGAAGAAGCCTCCGACAGGCTGAAATCGGTCGCGGCCCATGGGGATCAGTGGAGTGGCCTTATTCAGGTGGTCGATGACCATCAGCTGGCCGTCTCGAAATACTGTCTTCCAGATGCGTCCATCGGCTCGCAATCGAAAAGCACCAGTCTTGTTTCGAAGTTTCGCTTCATCGAGTTCGACCTCTTTGTCCTGTGCTCGACGGACAGCCTCACTGTCGTTTTTCTTCTGCACCGGTTCGAGTTCCTTTGCAAGGTACAGATCGGCAATACGAGAATTGATCTGCCAAGGCGCAATCGTTGAATTATTGCACAGGCAGATCACCGTGAATTGCTGATCGGGAAACTGCGTCATGGCTGAGACGTACCCTGGCATTCCACCCGTAAACTGAATTCTCTTCACGCCGCGATACGTTCCGGTCGGTTTGGCATCCAACACGTTGCGGTTGCCCAGCAACGTGCCTTCCGTGATGAACTCAGAGAAACACCTCCCCGAGGACAAGCGATTGTCATAGAAGTTCTGGTCCCATCGATAGAGGTCGTCCACGCAGGTGTACAGCCCTCGCCCGCCGGGCCCCGCAGAACTCTGAGTCCACTGATGCCACTGGCCGTTGGTTTGCTGGTAACCAACGGCCCGACGTTTCACGATTTGTGCCGGGGCCTCCATAATGAAGGTACTGGACATGCCAAGTGGTTCAAATAGATTCTTCTTTGCGAAATCTGCCAGTGACAGACCCGTCACCCGTTCGACAATAATCCCCATCAGAAAATAGTCGCAGGTGCTGTAGGAGAATTGCGAGCCCGGTTCAAATGGCAGCGTCTTCTGCCCCGAAAGCAGCGTCAACAGGTCGTTCTGCGTATACGGCGTTTCGGTGGGTTCGGCGTACCATCCCGCCAACTGAGCAATATGCCACTGCGCCCAGATGCCGCTGCGACAGCGGATCATGTGGCGAATCCGGACGGGCGGATCGAATTTGTGCATCTCCGGCACGTAACGGCGAATGTCGTCGTCCGGTGAGATTTTCCCCTGGTCCAGCAGGATTGCCATACAGGCACACGTGAACGATTTGCAAAGGAGCCGATCTCGAAGATTGTCTGCGGCGTATTCGCAACCTCGTGATCCAGATTGGCCGAGCCGAAGCCGTTGCTGTAGATCAGTTCACCATGACTCACGATGCCAACGGCGCAGCCGGCTGAATCGGCTCGATCGTATGTCGCGAACATGGCGTCAACTTGTGCCGAGAGAGCATCGTCAGCGTAAGTTTCGCTGAGGGCTGGCAGTGCCAGCCCAAATATGAAAACCAATCGTGTGACTGCCTGAACATGGATCCACATGATACGTCCTCGTTCGATTGCCCATTCTGACGCCGGCCTGCCAGCTGCAAACTGAGTGTAACCAACTGTCAATTGCGGACGATTCGCAAAAACCGACGCAGGTAATTCTGCGTTAATGAACCTGTTGTGATCCCAATTGCAGGAATGAGTCTCTAGAATTGTCCAGACCACTTACTCACTGAAAAACCTTCCTGAGATTCATCATGCGAAACGTCCGAGCTGTTTTCTGCGTCCTGTATTGCGCTGTGGCCACGAGCAGCCTTGCTGCTGCAACGAACCCGAATATCATTTTCATCATGGCGGATGATCAGGGCTTCGGTGATGTTTCTGCATTGAATCCGGAATCGAAGATTCCAACTCCCAATATTGACCGGATTGCGAAGGAGGGCATGATCTTTTCCGATGGGCATTCTTCTTCGTCCGTCTGTACACCGACACGGTATTCGGTTTTGACGGGGCGATACCATTGGCGGACTCATCTTCAAAAGGGTGTCCTGGGCGGATTCTCCAAACCGCTGATCTCGCCCGGCCGTTTAACGGTGGCGTCACTGCTGAAGCAACATGGCTATTCAACGGCCTGCATCGGGAAATGGCATCTCGGCTGGGACTGGCCGTTAAAGGCAGGTGGCACGGCGAATGATGGCGGCAATTTCTCGGGCGGCTTCAAGGCGGGATGGGACGTCGATTACGCCGGCGAGATTCAGAATGGTCCCTGCGATCTTGGATTCGATTACTTCTTTGGAATCAGTGCGTCACTGGATATGCCGCCCTACGTTTACGTCCGCAATCGAACTCCCACCGAACCAGCGACCGTTGAAAAAGCGTTTCACCGCAAAGGGCCTGCGGCCGCAGGTTTTGAGGCCGTGGATGTGTTGCCCACGATCACGAAAGAAACCGTTCAGTTCATTAACGACAAAGCAAAATCAGACAGCCCGTTCTTTGTCTATTTTCCACTGAACGCGCCGCACACACCGATCGTGCCGACAGGCGAATGGGAAGGCAAAAGCGGGATCAATAAGTACGCCGACTTCACCATGCAGGTCGATTGGACGGTCGGACAGGTTCTCAAAGCGATCGACGACAATGGGATCGCTGAAAACACTCTGGTCATTTTTACGACCGACAATGGTTGCTCACCCGCCGCAAAGATCCCGGAACTCGAAGCAGCTGGCCATGATCAAAACTACATCTACCGTGGTCACAAGGCAGACATCTTTGAGGGAGGTCATCGAGTGCCCTTCCTGGCGCGCTGGCCTGGCAAGGTGAAAGCCGGTTCGCGAACGGATCAACTGGTTGGACAACTTGACTTGCTGGCAACCGCGGCACAGATCGTGGGGGCGAAGGTTGCTGAAGACGGCGGCGAGGACAGCGTGTCTTTCCTACCCGTACTGTTGGGGGAAGACAGCACCGCCGCTCTTCCAGGGCAGCGAACGTCCATCGTATCGCAATCCATAGGCGGCCAGTTTGCGGTCCGCGATGGCGATTGGAAACTCTGCCTGTGCCCGGGGTCCGGCGGATGGAGTGACCCGCGACCAGGACGATTGGATATGTCAAAGATGCCGCCGATTCAATTGTTCAATCTGGCGGACGATCCCGGCGAAACAAAGAACCTTCAAGCCGAACATCCGGATCGAGTCGCACAAATGAAGGACATGCTGAGCCAGATTATCAGCAACGGTCGATCGACGCGTGGTCCTCAACTGCAAAACGATGCGGAAATCGTAATGATCAAACCGATCCCGAAATCACGGGCAAAACGGAAGAAGAAGTAGGGGCGTACTCTTTCTGCTTTCAATGTGTGGTCTGCATAACTTCCGCCACTGCAATCCGCCCATGGCTACGTGCGACGGTCCCTCCGGGACCAAAGTAGGCCGGCATCCAGGATGCCTCAGCGACGCCGCTCCGGCAATGCGATGAATGCAACGCGTGACCCGCGCCGGAATGGTGGGTGCCGGAACAGCGCTTCGCTCGGTCACGGCCTACTGACTTAGCGACAACCTGTCGCATGCACTGCCGTTTTCAGCCGTCGTTGTCGCTAGACCTTCGGCAGCTGCCACGGATCACGACGTTCATAGTCCATCCACGAGTTGGCCTCTTTGTCATCGCCGAAGTTCCAGTTCTTTGGATCCCATTTCAGGCTGCGTCCATGCCAGTATGCCAGATTGCCCAGGTGGCACACGGTTGCACTGCGGGCACCGATCTCCACATCTGCCACAGGGCGACTGCGGTCGCGAATGGCGTTTAGCCAGTCTCGGTGATGTCCCGGCGAGTTGTACAGATGCACTTCCTTTTCGCCGAGTGGTTCTTTGGTGGCGTCTTCCGGATCGGAACTCAGGTGACCACGGTCGACACGCAACGTTCCGTCCGTGCCGTGAAATGTAATGCCACTGGGACCACCGTGAAACATCTCAATTCCGTTTTCGTAGATGTACTGAACTCCCGTTCCAGTCGAAGGATCTGAGGGCGGGTTAATTTCCACGGGGCCGGATTCGTCCATGCCCAGTGCCCACTGAGCGATGTCATAGTGGTGAGCTCCGATGTCCGTCTGGCCACCACCGGAATACTCGCGATATTGTCGCCACTGTCCCCACGGTTTCGAGATCCCACCTCGCGCACTTAACGCCGAGTTGTACGGTCGCTGTGCTGCAGGGCCCAGCCACATGTCCCAGTCCAGCCCCGGTTCCAATTCTTCTTCCGGCAGGTCACACCACTTGCTGGGACCGCCTACGCCAACGGTTACCTTCTGGATTTTTCCAATCCGCCCGCTGCGGACGAATTCACAGGCCTTGCGAAACGGTCCGAACACACTGCTGCGCTGCTGGCTGCCCGTCTGCAGAACTCGGCCGTGTTTGCGAACCGCATCGATGCACCGTTTGGCTTCCAGAATGGTGAGAGTCAATGGTTTTTCGCAGTACACATCCTTGCCAGCCTGGCACGCTTCAATAATTGGGATGGCGTGCCAATGATCCGGAGCAGCGATCAGGACCGCGTCGATGTCATCCCGTTCAATGATTTTTCGAAAATGGTTGTACGCGTCGCAGCCCGTATCGTCGGTTTTCTGTCCGTACTTTTCTGAAACTCGTTGTTTGGCGATTTCCCGTCGATTCGTGTCCACATCGCACACGGCGGTGATCTGCACATCGTCAAAGCCGAGCAGCGTATTCATGTGATAGCCGCTGCACATCTTTCCGGTTCCGATCAGACCGACCGAAAGACGTTCACTGGCGGCAGCTCGTCCCGGAGCTCGTCCGAGCGCAGTAGCCGGAATGATCATCGGCGCTGCCAGGGCAGCAGAAGACTTCAGAAAGGAGCGACGAGAAGTTTGTTTGCTATGATTCATACCGAACTCTCACGAACGGGCGGGGGTATGGGTTTGCGTACAATGACACTGTGAAGTTTATTGGCGCTACCAAAACTTCTTCCAGCATATCACGCATCATGGTATGCATTTTCACAATCGGCAACCCGACGACACGAACTGTGTGCGGTTTCGTGGTCGGGGGTGTGAAAATACGTCAGGAACTCTGAGCGACATGGAACAGCGGTTCTGCACCTTGACTCAAACGCTCGTGGCACCACCGACTTAGAAATCAATCATGAATCTTGTGCCCATGAGCTCGTAGTCGCCCGAGACGACTGGGGTCATGCCGTTTGTCAGCGTGGTACGGCGATCGTCGATCTGGCCGAAGATGTAGTTGAACTGCAGACGCGTGTTGGCGTTCCAATACCAGTTCAATACCAGTTCAATGCCAGCGCCAGACTCTCGCCAACGCCGCCGCGTATGTCGTGGTCACTGAAGTCTGCTTGCGAAAACCGTATCGCCACCTGCCACGCGCCCCACCCTCTGCCTCGGCCTCCATTGCATGTGTCCAGACTGAAGAAGTTTTCCAAAGGCCTCACGCGCCCCATGATTCCGATCTTGCGATTCCAGGGAATGTGCTCCCCGGTCAGAAAGTACGAAAGGGAAACGTAGCCACCGTGAAACGAGAGATCGCTGCCAAATCCGTGGTCACGCTGCATCCAGACCTGCATCCATTCGCCAGTCAACTGCAATGCCCCGACATTAATGACCGTTTCAAGGGCACACAGTTGATAGGACTCGGCACCGTCAATCTGCCCCGTGTCGAGCCAGTCAGATTCGGTTATTGCTTCGGGTTGTGTACGAAACTGAGACTGGTTGTAGGGTTCTTTTCCGTCAGGAAACGCCAGCGTTCCAGCCAATGCGAAATGCGCATATCCTCGACCATTCGACAATTCGTCGTACCATGCTGTATTCGCGATTCGCCCGGCGAACTCTGTTTGAGGCTCGTCCCCCACAATGTCATTGGTATCCTGAATCGGCACCATGTTGAACACGCCCGCCTGCCAGTTCCATGCAAGATCGGGCGTGCCGCCGTAGGATGCCAGGCCAAGTCGCCGATTTTGATGATTCACCGCATCGACAACCAGAGGCCGTACCAGAAATGTCATGAAGTTGCTGCTGTCAAGATGATCCAGACCGTACGGACGCTTCTGGTTACCAGCGCGGACAGTATTCAGGATCGGAAGATCGTCCCATGCCAACCAGGCATCGCGAATTCGGCCTCCGTCCTGGCCGCTGAATTCCAGTTCCAGCCGATACGACATGTTGTCCGGCGGAACTGTTCCTCGCACTCCGATACGTGCCCGCCGCATCAACAGGCGATTCTCCGGATCGTCCGTAAACCTCCCCGTTTCAATCGCGTTGATTCCTGGGGACGACTTTGGATTCTGCCACGAATCAATGTGAATTCGCCCGTTGAAGATTCGACGCGAGTCATCAGAAAGCGTTTCAATGAATTTGGAATCTTCGCCGTCGGATTCGCTCAGCGTAGATTCCAGATTGTCCAGGCGCGAAGTCACGGACTCATCATTCTGCGAACCGTCCGGGTCTGACAGTTTGCCAACCAATTCTTCAAGTTCCTGCACTCGGGTCGCGAGATCCGGCTGAGCGATTGGGACGAGTTCAACTGAAGAATCCGGCGTCACCTGCACGTCGTCGATTTGAGGGATGCCTGGCGTATCGGTCTGCAGGAACGAGGCCTGCTGGATTCCTGACGCAAACGGGTTCGGCAGAATTGGCCGATTTCGAGACCATACATGGTCTGTTCGAGTATCGTTATCGATCGTCCGCAGGCCGGCAGCAAACGTCTCAGTTTCCCAGGACGTCAATTTCAATTGCTGAGCGCATACGGGCAGGCAGAACGTGCATGCGACCGTGGCGCCACAGATTAAGCTAAAAAGAATGGTGTTGTGACGAGGCCACATCGAGAGAATCAACCCTGACGAACGAGATGCGCAGACGCTGCGCGCAGAAAGACGCCTGCTAATAAATTCGGCAATCCAGCGTCGTCACTATCGACAAAGGTGTCACTATTTGCCCTCCCGTCAGGACTCGGACGCTTTGCAAACTGACTGCAGATTACCCATTTTGTCGATGGCAGCTGTCAACAGGAATGCTGTCCGGTGCGCCGTGCTCATGTCGTCAAGAATTGCCGCAGCTTTGCAACCAACGGAATCGTTGCGGCAATTGCAGCCCAGAGGCTTATCGGTGGCAGTCCAGATAGCCATTCACCGGGTGACATCCATTCATTCCATCCAAACACAATCATATGGGCCAGCACTAAACTCAGGCACAGGTAGCCCATGCGCTGGCTGCGTTTCCAGCGAATCCCACCGATCGCCTTTGGCATCATGGGCAGTGTTGTGATCGCCGGCATGGCCAGCGCCCAAAGTGCAACAATGCCAACACACAAGCCCATTTCGCCGACCAGATTCAGACGACCGTCGTCGTCAAAGAATTTGCCGAAGTAGGCAGGATTCAGAAGGCACACCGAGAAGAATGCGTGAATGGCAGCCAGAGAAAAGCCCATCAAGCCACAGAACTTAATGACGACCAGTTTTATTCGGGGGTCGTCGTTGTGCCATTTGATGACCCGTCCGATCAGATAAGAACATGCCACGAAAATTACGGCCGCCAGGGACGTGACTTTATTCAAAATGAACAGCGGAAAATGTGCCCACGAAACATCTCCTGCGATGTGGTACCGCAGAATCGAATACAACAACGCTGCTCCAAATATTACGGCAAACCACCTGGCGGTGACGGGCTGCCACAGACGATTATCGGAAACGTTGGCATTGCCATGTTCCGTGTTCATGTCATCATTTTCTGACGTTGAAGTGGTTCGTTTCAGTGGTAGCAGATCCGACCGTGCCACCACTGACGCTGTTCCCGCGAAATGCACAATTGTCCGCTCTGTCCGTGTTTACCGATTTTCACTTTCTGCCGCAGTTTCGGTCACAGCCGTGTTGCCGTCACTATTGCCGGAGTAGTAGAGGTACAGCAGCGAATAGACCACGATGATTCC
>JAPYTO010000053.1:20760-28172 GCA_029941865.1 Fuerstiella sp.
CGTCACTATTGCCGGAGTAGTAGAGGTACAGCAGCGAATAGACCACGATGATTCCGTCCGTGATGGCCGGCGCCCAAAAACCTCTTGAATAATTTTCGTTCACATTGGAAAGCACCAGATACACGATGAACGCCTTCTCCAGCACGCCGTAAATCATGACCGGCATGACCCATGACGGCTTGAACGCCGCCGCCACCATCATGACACCAATCAGCCCCACCATGATTCCCCAGTGCTGCACGAAGATCGTGTACTCCTGGCGGAAGTCAAGTCCCGCAATTTCCGCG
The DNA here is from genome assembly GCA_029941865.1 of Fuerstiella sp. Lineage (GTDB taxonomy): Bacteria > Planctomycetota > Planctomycetia > Planctomycetales > Planctomycetaceae > Fuerstiella. The sequence goes on from JAPYTO010000053.1 coordinate 21,048, forward strand.
ACGGCAAACTGTGGGAAGAACGCGTAAAAGCCCGCCAGGGCCGTTGCAAGACCACCAATGACCAGCACTGGCTTGAGTGCTTTTTCGACGACGGATTTCATGGCGTTGGTCACTTCCTGAATGGTCGCAGACGTCGCATTTCAAGAACAAACCTTCAGACTCCTGGATCGACAGTAGCGCCTCCAGCTCAGCAGAGCCACGCGACTGTCGATGTCCTCTCAGAAGTAGAAGAAATCCTTGCGCCACTCTTCCTTGCGTGAATTCATCTCGCTACTGACCAACGTCGTCCTCGCGCAGTTCTTCTTGCATTTCGGCAGCGTTGGAGCGGACCGATAGCGTACGCGGCGGAAATGCGGCAAAGGTGCCGAGATGCCGCTGGGCGATCCGCCTGGCAGGGCCGAAGACCCACATCTTCTTTCCAAGAAACTCGCCGTAATTCATCGACTCTTCTGCGGCTTTCTCGTACGGGTCCTGCCGCAGATTGAATAACAGGGGTGCCCCCAGTTTTTCCTTTGGTCCAAACCATCCTTCGTTTTGGACGATGAAATGGGCTTTCCAGTTGCCGTAACGAATGGCCTGAAATGTTGTCCCCTCGTAATAGATGATCTCTTTGCGCTGCGATGGTCCTTTCCCGGTCAGCAGATCCATCTGGTTGTATCCGTCCAGGTGAACCTTGTAACCGTCGTAACCTTCGCGGAGCCTCGCTGGCAGATCCTGCGGACCGCCTGCCGCAGCGACAAACGTTGGCAGAAAGTCCAGGCCGGCGACGATCTCGTTGTTCACAACGCCCGCTGGAATTTTTCCGGGCCACCGTACGACCATCGGAACGCGGAAACCGCCTTCCCACGTCGTGCCTTTTTCGCCTTTGAAGGGCGTCATCCCGCCATCCGGCCAGGTCATCACTTCGGGCCCGTTATCCACCGATACCTCCCGGTGTGGCGACACTTCGAGATTCGTACACAATCTACTACGGCTTCGACCAATATGTGAAGGTCTTCCCTGGTGAGCGGCGGACTGCTGCCCCCGTGAAACCACCGCGCGGCTGGGGATTTTTCGGGCGATTTTCTGTCAGTGACGGAAATCCGACTCCGTTCAACTACTTTCTGAGTGCCGGTATTGGCGGTGACAGCCGCTTGGGAGAGGCGTGGCTTCCGTTGCCGAACTCGTCCTGCTGTGTGAACGAGCGGGTATCACGACGTCGACAAACTGAGCGCGTGTTACACCAAAGTGTACTGTGCTACGGCCGGTCACTGAATAGATTTCCCGTAACGTGCGCAGTCGTGTGTGCGAGGTCACTCGGAGCTGTAGGCAGAAAGTTTTGGACATGATCACAGTCGTCGACGACGATCCATCCGTGCGAAAGGCGTTAAGTCGGCTGATCAAAGCAGCAGGTTACGAATTTTCGGCCTACGAGTCTGCCGAACAGTTTCTTGCCGCCGACCCGGCCACGGATTCTGAATGTCTGATTCTGGATGTCCATTTGCCCGGCGTAAGCGGCCTTGATCTTCAGACTCAGCTCAGTGAAGCGGACAGAAAATGTCCAATCGTCTTCATCACTGCTTTCGACGACAAAATGGCCCGCTCGCAGGATCTCGCCAACGGTGCGATCGATTTCCTTTACAAGCCACTGGACAGTGAACGCCTGCTGGAAGTGATCAACGCGGTTGTTCGCCAACGCTGAACCAACCGGGTGCATCCGCCGCATTCTGCTTTCATTTGCCTGGCACGAGGAGTACAAGAGTTGGGCGTAGTGGCTGAGAATTTGAACTGAACAGGCGCAGAGCAGCGAAATGACAGATGTAGAAGTACCAACGATTCACAGCGACCCTGCGCAGTGCATTCTGCACCCCACTGATTTCTCGCCGCATGCTGATCTGGCTTTTGGTCATGCCCTGCGAGTGGCAATCAGAAACAAAGCCCTGCTTTCCATTCTGCATGTGGGCAAAGATACAAGATCAGAGTGGGACCGCTTTCCCGGTGTTCGGCAGACGCTGCAAAACTGGGGATTGCTGGACTCGGATGCACGTCAAGCGGACGTGGCGAAAATCGGTGTTGGTATTGAGAAGGTCATCGCAGAAGAGCGTGACATAGCCGGTGCCATTGCCGGATACGAAGTCAAACGCCCGATCGATCTGCTGGTTCTGGCCACAGAAGATCGCCGTGGATTGTCGGCGTTGCTGCGGCCGTCAAAGGGGCAGCAAGCCGCCCGAAAACTTGCGGTCCCAACACTGTTCGTTCCCGGTGACGGTCGAGGATGTGTCTCACTCGCGACTGGCGACGTCACAATGGACGAAGTGCTCATTCCGGTCGATCACACTCCGGCCAGCGATTCAGCCATTGAACGCGGCCTTCGCGCAATCGAGGCCTTTGGACATGAAAAATCGCGTTTGACGTTATTGCATGTCGGTTCAGAGTCGCAGTTCCCGGACGTCAGAGTTCCGGATGGGCCATGGCACGTCACACGCACTGTTCGTCAGGGAAATCCCGTGACAGAAATCCTGGACGCAGCAGAAGAAATATCTGCGAACCTGCTGATCATGGTGACCGCCGGAACGCACGGCTATCTTGATATTCTGCGAGGAACGACAAGTGAAAACGTTCTCAGGAAGGCACCCTGCCCCGTTCTGACCGTTCCCGCATCATTCTAAACCGCGCTGTACCGAAGGGTAACGACTTCCGCCACCGTTCATCCGTTAAATCTCTCGCCGGACCCGCTACACGTCTGTGCGACACGCACTAAGTCCCTGTCATGTCTCAGTTCCCCATTCGCTCATCCAGAAGACTGACAAACGTTCTGTCCAACACGGTCTACGACATTCCTGCGTCGATGCGTGCCCTGACGTTACTTGTCGGGTTCGCCGCAGTGGTCGTCGTGATTGTCGCAAGCCTGGAAGGTGGACAGGAACACACGATTGAAGTGGACAAGATTCTTCACTTCAGCGGATACGCGACTCTGGCGATCATTTTTGTCCTGGGATTGCGCCCCGCGTTTTTCGTGCCAGTGCTGATTCTGCTGGCCCTGCTGGGCGTTGCGATAGAATTCCTGCAACCACTCAACTCACGCAGCTTTGACATGGCGGATGCTGCGGCCAACGTTACAGGTCTGGCGGTTGGTGCGGGGCTCGGATTGATCCTGCGGATCGTTCTGCGATACATCCGAACTCAGCACAAAGCGACGGAACTGAAGAAAAGCCGCCGCACTTTTGAACGCGGCTCGATCATCATGCGACAGGGGGCACCGGTTCGCAGATTCTGCGTCATCGAACGGGGAGAAGTCAAGGTCTCCAGAGAAGTCGACGGCGAACAGAAAACGATTGGTACGCTGCAGGAGGGCGAAATTTTCGGACTGCTGGGCTTACTTCAGAATCAGCCTCAATTCGCCACCATTGAAGCGACCGCACATACTTCGGTCTATAGCATGGACCTGAATGAACTGATTGACGCATCCGGAGAGAAGTCCGGTCCTGTCGCGTGCGTGCTGACAGTTATGGCCAGGCACCTGCAGGATCTGGCAGACCAGGTTGTCAAGACATCCGGCGACGAACTCAGTCGGGATGGTGCACTCGGTAAGTCCTGATTCGCATACGCGACATTGCTTATTCGGGTACGCCGATTTGAGTCCTGCGTCCGCTTCGCGCCCAGCGTCCCCAAACGCGGAGATACTCCGGTATGACAAGTTCGCCGTTGCCATCAGAGTCCAATGCCGCATAAATTGATCCGGCCAGATCCGTATCGTTGATTCTTCCGCTGGCAACGAATTCGTTCAACGTCAGCTTACCGTCGTCGTTGGCGTCCATCTCGTTGAAAATCGCTTTCGCCTCATCGGTAATGATCCGGTTATCAATGTACTCCGCTTCCGAGACGATCCCGTCATTGTTCGAATCAGAAGCCTGGAAGATTCCCTGCCGTGCCTGGCGGGTCAGGTAACGACCGTCATCAACAAACTCCTGCCGAGAGTGTCGTCCGTCACCGTCCGCATCGCCGTATCCGAAGATGCGGCGGTACGTTGACAACTGTCGTTCTGTGACAGCATCGCGTCCTTGGGCCCCGAGCATGGCAAGGACCTGCTGTGGCGTGTGGCCCCCGATACGAGATTCAGTCATGAGGAACGCTTTGGCAAATAGCTTTCCGACGTTCAGTTGCCCTGCCGTGTTGTAGTGGACATTCATGGGATGTGTTTCGATGTCTCGCAGAATGACGGTCCGCGCATGTGCGATTTCCGCCTGGGCGTCCCATTGAGCTTTGATCACCCACTCGACCGCGGGATACGGACCACCGATCCGTTCGGGAATGATGTCGGAAATGTCATCCGGGTCCTCAGTACGTCGCACCGATCCGCACAGGAACGGCAGGTCCGGGACACCTGTGTCATTCCTGACCGCACCCACAAGCGATTTAAGATTGTCGAGATACTCCCTGGCGACGGCAACGTTTTTCATATCTCCGCCTCCCTGTACCCACAGGAAGCCCACAATCTCTATGTCGCGGGCCTTCCGCGCCTGCTCGATTTTCGTCATTAGTCTTTTGTAGAGCGAGCCAACTCGCCCCTGACCAACTCTGTCCGCGTCCTCTTTTGACCAGTTCGGCTTCCACGTCAGAATGCTGGTTCCCCCGACAGCCAGTTTTACGATGCCGACGGTCTCATCAGGCCATGCTTTCGCCAACTCATGACCGAAGGCGATCTCCGGTCCAAAAGTGAATTCCGTCATGCCGAACTTCTGTTGATTCTTCTGTGCTTTCTTGAACGGTTTGAGCGGCTGCCATTTGCCGTTCTCGAACATCAGCACATGCTCATTGCCGTTACGCAGGTCGTCTTCCAGTTTGAGGCTGTCGCCCCAGCCAACCATGTTTGATTGACCAGCCAGAATGAAGACCTTCAATGGCTTGTCCGCCGCCTGAAGACCGCCGGTAAACAGAACAGGCAGCGTGATGAGTACGGCAAGTAGTCGGGGCATGGTGAACGCCTGTAAATTGCTTCTGTGGTCGAACCAATTGTATCGTATCAAGAGACGGCCGGTGAGCATGAGTGTGGCTGGCGAGATCCCTGCCAAAATAAAAGACATGCGGCAGAAGGACTAAACACGGAACGACGGAACAACGACCGCGCAGTCGCCGTGTCAAGATGCCGGAAGAGTTGTAGGGTCCGCTGTGCGGACCGGCAACAGGCAGCGGTCCGCACAGCGGACCCTACGAGACTGGTTGAATCATCTCAGCTGTTGGAATGAATCAGTCTGACAGTTTGCTGATCGTCACGGCAACCGACTTGCCCAGGTTCTGAACACGTGCCTGTTGCTTCTCGTCCTTCAGTTGCCCGTCGTCGTCAAACGCATCGAACGCCCTGGAAACAGCGAGCTGATCCGGCAGGACAATCACACCGATGCTGCTTAGGATTGAGCGGACGTGAACCAATCCTCGCAGGCCACCGAGTCCACCGGGCGACGCGGCCATCAACGCAGCCACCTTGCCTCGGTAAGCAGCCAACGAAGCCTCGCCTTCGGCGGGACGAGAGACCCAGTCGATGACGTTTTTCAGAAGCGGAGTGATGGAGCTGTTGTACTCAGGTGATGAGATTAGTAATCCGTCGTGATCGAGAAACAACTGCTTCAGCTTTGCTGCGTTCTCGGGAACGGCGTCCCGTTCGAGGTCCTCGTCGAATATCGGCAAGGGATAGTCCTTCAGGTTAAGGACTGTGACGTCGGCGCCAGCGGCGCGAGCCCCATCGGCTGCGACCTGAACCAGTCGGTGATTGTAAGAATCCGTCCGGGCACTTCCGGCGAAGGCAAGAATTTTGGGCTTCGACATGTTGAATGATTTCTTTAACGCGGGAGATTCACTGCCGAATTCAAGGCATCGCTCGTAACAGGAACGATGCGAACGACGGCAGAACGTCTCTCCACCGGACTCTACAGCAGTTTTCAAAATCACGCGGTCGTTCTGTGGCGGAATTCGCCCAGAATTTCGGCAGTGACAGGTCGAAAGCCTTGGCGGCTTCCGCTACGAAAAAAAGTAAAATGCTCTAATCGTTGATGAGTTGGCTGATCGTATTCGATTCCACAACAGTGTGCGATCTTCAGGAGTTGTGCACTCAGGCCAGATCAAACAGCATGATCTCGGCACCTGTCGTGGCTCGAATAGTAAGCAACGCCTCGTCGCTGACGGCGGCCCCATCGCTCGTGTTGAGATCGTGCCCGTTGAGCGAAACGCTGCCCCGCAGAACCTGCAGCCATGCATGACGGCCTTTGGTCACGTCGAGAGTAACCTGCCGGTCTGCGTCCAGCCTGGCCAGATGAATGCGGGCATCCTGATGAATTTTCAGCGACCCGAGTTCTGCATTCGGCGACGCAACCAGCCTCAACTGATTCGTCATGCTACCATCGTCGAATCGCTTCTGCTCATAACCTGGCGGGATGCCTTTGCGTTCGGGCAGCAGCCAGATCTGATACAGATGAACGGGCTCACTGTCAGAAGGGTTGAACTCACTATGAGTGATCCCCGTTCCGGCGGTCATGCGTTGGAACTCACCAGGCCGCAGCACCTCGCCGTTTCCCATCGAATCTTTGTGCTCCAAGGCGCCTTCCAGAACGTAGGTGACGATTTCCATATCGCTGTGCGGGTGTGTTCCGAATCCCTGGCCCGGCGCAACAACGTCCTCGTTCATCACCCGCAATGACCGAAACTGCATATGCTCCGGGTCCCGATACGACGAGAACGAAAACGTGTGATAGGTGTCCAGCCATCCGTGATCGGCATGGCCTCGGTCTTCCGATCTGCGTATTTGGATCATGAGTGTTCATTCCTCTGATTTCATTTCACCGTGCATTTCATCTTGCTGCCGCTGAACTCGTTTGTCGCTGAATCACAGCAGATCCTTACGTGTTCGTTCTCGGTTTTCATGGAAATCATGTAACAGCGCATCTGCGTTTTCGCTCAGGAGACATAAACTTTGACCAATGACCCTGAGGAGATAATCATGAATCAATTGCCCCCCAGCGAACCGCAAAAAGCCGCAGAGTCGCAGGTCGAATCGGAATTACGACAATTTGGCAGATTGCTGGACGAATTCTTCGTAAACATCAACATTTGAGATAACCATTCATTTCAACGTGGTGCAGCCAATGGGTGCAG
>JAPYTO010000053.1:28272-32599 GCA_029941865.1 Fuerstiella sp.
GGTGCAGCCAATGGGTGCAGACACCGGTTGCGGTTTTCCTCAGTAGGATGGGACCATCGTCCCGTCCCGTAAATAGGCTCAGCTCGGGACAATGGTCCCAAGCTACATAACTGCCCGGCCGAATAATCGCGAACTGCTGCGGCAGGTAATCCGCGGTTTGCTTGTCACCATCGTGCCGTCCGCGATGTTTCTCGCAATCAGAGATCAGTCGCTTTTGCTGCTGTACCGCCAGGCGTTCCTGGGTACGATCCATGTGATGAAAACGTTTCGGCCACAATTTTTGGTGTCATTGTTCGTATGCTTGTGCGCAGCCGTGTTCACATTGGACTCGGCCAGGTCCGAGACGGCCGATGGCGTGGAGTATTTCGAGAAACACGTCCGTCCACTTCTTGCAAAACACTGCTACGCCTGTCATTCGTCGCGCACCGGAAAACATGAAGGCGGTTTGCTGCTGGACAGCAAAGCCGGATGGACCGTGGGCGGTGACAGTGGTCCGGCTGTGGTTCCTGAAAATGTGGATGCCAGTCTGTTGATACAGGCGGTGCGCTACATGGACCCCGACCGGCAAATGCCACCTGACAGAGCGCTGCCAAAGAGTGCGGTTGTGCACCTGGAACGATGGGTGCAGATGGGTGCGCCGGATCCTCGCGACAAAGCCATGGACGCACTCGAGCCGAACAACAATCCGTCGGATCCGATTGCTGGTCGAGAGCACTGGGCTTTTCGACCGCTGCGGCAGGAGCTCCCACCCGACGTAAAGACGACCGACTGGCCGCAGTCGACTATCGATACGTTTGTCCTGTCGCAGTTGGAAACGGCGAGCCTGCGGCCCGCACGTGATACTGATCATCGCACACTTATGCGGCGAGTTTACCTGCAACTGACCGGCCTGCCACCGACACCGAAACAGCTGGCGGCATATCTTGCAGACGACCGGCCGGACGCGTTTGAGCGGCTGGTCGATCAACTGCTGAATTCACCGCGGTTCGGGGAACGCTGGGGACGGCACTGGCTGGACCTGGCTCGCTACGCCGATTCCAACGGACTGGATGAAAACTTTCTGTTTCGAGAAGCGTGGCGATACCGCAACTGGGTCATCGCTGCAGTAAACGCCGACGTGCCATTTGACAGATTTCTGCTTGAGCAAATCGCAGGAGATCTGTTGCCGCATGATTCGATCGAACAGCGAGACCGACAGCGGATCGCGGCGGGCTTTCTGGTGATGGGGCCGAAGGTGCTGCTGGGAAACGATCCGAAAGAACGACGGATGGATGTCGCTGACGAACAGCTCGACACGATCGGCCGAGCGGTGCTGGGGCAAACTCTGGGTTGTGCGCGCTGCCATGATCACAAGTTCGATCCGGTCCCCACGGCAGACTACTACGCACTGGCCGGTATATTCACTTCAACGAAGGTTATGCAACAGCGTTACATGCTGGGTCAGCAGCGAGTGATGGAGCGTCTGGCAGGGCTTGGCCCCGACGGTAATTCGCCCAATGATGCCTATGAAAAGTACTGGCGCAAGCGGCCAAAGTTGACAGAAAAACAGAAGCACGCGAAGGCGGCTCTGGAGTTGCTGGAAAAAGGTGACGTGACCGCCGTTGATGCGTTTGCGGCGGAACACAAGGATGCTGTGGCAGAAGCCGCAGCAGATGTAAAGCAGCCCATTGAACAGCGTGTCGCAGCGCAAAAGGCATTCGTGGCAGATCTGAATGCGGCGGTGGCCAAGCCACCGGCGATTCCGCCACGGGCAATGATTCCGTCTGACGAAGATACGCCTGCTGACGAATCTATCCGCCTTGCTGGACAGTTCGATCGTTTGGGCGATCAGGTGCCGCGTGGGTTTCTGCGAGTGATCAGCGATGACACCGTCGACATTCCTGAAGGCCAAAGCGGAAGACTGGAATTGGCTCGCTGGCTGACAGATGTCGATAACGGCGCAGGGCGGCTTGCCGCACGAGTTCTCGCCAATCGCGTGTGGCATCATCTGATTGGTCGCGGAATCGTGAGGACCGTGGATAACTTTGGACGTTCGGGTGAAGCTCCCAGTCATCCGGAACTGCTTGACCACCTGGCTCGCGAAGTGATTGACTCCGGTTGGTCTCTGAAATCTCTCGTGCGAAAAGTCGTCCTGACTCGGACGTTCGCCATGAGCAGCCTTCACGATGAAGCCAGTCATGCGGTGGATCCGGAGAACCGTTTGCTTTGGCGAGCTCACCGACGTCGTTTGACACCAGAAGCATTGCGGGATGCGATGCTGCTGGCTGCCGGAACGCTGGATGTTACGCCGATGGATTCCACCGTTTCGTATCTGGGAGATCAAGCCACAGCGGTCGGCGACAACAAGAACCGCAGACGCACGGACTTTCCGTGTCGCAGTGTTTACCTGCCGGTCATTCGAAACGATCTGCCGGAACTGTTCGATGTGTTCGACTTCGCTGATCCGCACGCTGCTACAGGCATGCGCCCGCAGACGATGGTTGCAACGCAGGGCCTGTTCATGCTGAACGATGAGCTCGTAATGACTGCCGCCGAAGCCACTGCACGGCGAATGCTGGACGACGAAGTGGCTGATAATCCGAGTGCAATGGTTGATCATCTGTTTGAACTCGTGCTGAACGCAGTTCCCACGATGGAAGAACGAGACGAATTGCTGACGTTTATCAGCGATACACGGGAAAGTCTCAGCGACGACGACACCGCCGATGCCGATATTCGAGTGTGGTCGATGGTTTGCCACGCCTTGTTCGCATCCAGCCGTTTTCAGATAGTGGAGTAAGTGATGAGGTGCCATCAATTCATTCCCACTGCCACACGTCGTGACATGCTGCGGGCGAGTACCGGCGGTTTCGGTCAGCTGGCGCTGGCGGCTATGGCCGGGCAACGTGCCACGGCAGACACATCACAAGCGAACGGACCTTCGCTGCCGCTGCCTCATATTCCGGCTCGCGCGAAACGCATTATCTTTCTGTTCATGTGGGGCGGGCCCAGTCACGTTGACCTGTTCGATCCCAAACCACGGCTGAACGCCGAATCCGGTAAGCCGCTGTCCGGAAAATCGGTGGGCAGTGATCGCGATCAACTCGGCACGCTGCTGGGGTCACCATTCCAATTCGCACAACACGGTGACAGTGGCATCTGGATGAGCGAGCTGTTTCCGCATCTGTCTCGGCAGGCGGATCGCATGTGCGTCATTCGATCTTTACACACCGAAGGCAGCGCCCATGGCGAAGCATTACTGAGGCTGCACACAGGACAGGCGAATCTTGTGCGACCCAGTGTGGGAGCGTGGGTGAGCTACGGCCTGGGATGTGAGAGCGACAGCCTGCCCGCTTTCATCACAATTTCACCACCACGCGGACACGGCGGCGTGCAGAATTACGGTAGTGCGTTTCTGCCTGCTCTGCATCAGGGGACGGCGATTGGTTCCGCTGAAACACCGATTGCACAGGCGGCAGTCTCCAATCTCGTCAACAAACAGCTGACTCCGGATCTGCAGCGAAAACAGCTGAGACTGATCCAATCGCTTAACAAACGGCACCTGCGGAACACCGTGGAAGACCAGCAGATTGAAGGGCTGATCGCAAACTACGAACTGGCGTTTCGCATGCAGTCAACGATGCCTCAGATCATGAGTCTGGCTGACGAATCGAAATCAACGCTTGATCTTTACGGTATCGATTCGGAACCGACCGACAACTTCGGACGTCAATGCCTGCTGGCGCGCAAGTTTGCGGAAAGCGGTGTCCGCTACATTCAGGTTTCGACGAACTATACCTGGGATCACCATCAGAAAGTGCAGGCCGGGCACATCACAGAATCGGCCAAGGTCGACCGTCCGATCACCGGCCTGCTGGAAGATCTGGCTCGGCGCGGCATGCTGGAGGACACGTTGGTTGTGTGGGGTGCCGAGTTTGGTCGAACACCGATGGTCGAAAACGGCGACGGCCGAAACCATCATCCCAAAGCGTTCACCATGTGGATGGCCGGAGGCGGTGCTCGCGGTGGACTGACATACGGTTCAACGGACGACTTTGGTTATGCCCCGGTCGAAAACCCCGTCCACATGCACGACCTCCACGCAACGTTGTTGCATGCACTGGGATTGGACCACGAACGGCTGACGTATCGTCATGCCGGCCGCGACTTCCGTCTGACGGATGTCTACGGGAACGTCGTACACGATATTCTGACGTAGTGTCCGCGCTTTCGTCAGCCGTGTAGCGCGTCCATCGGGTGGCCCTGTTGCCTGCAACAAGGGTTGCGGAGCAACAGGAGAGACGAATGGAAGCCCCGCCTCCGGGCTTGTCCCGAATGGCGTGGACTT
>JAPYTO010000054.1 GCA_029941865.1 Fuerstiella sp.
CTCACGTGCACGGCTCGCCCAAGGCGAGCGGGGGACGTCAGTCCCCTGATTCCCAGGCAGATTTCCACGCGGCAGTTGCCAGGACGCCGTCCGCAAAAACATCCCCTTCACGACGCATGAGATCCAAACGTGGGCGGAAAAAAATCCGGGCACTCACGTGCACGGCTCGCCCAAGGCGAGCGGGGGACGTCAGTCCCCTGATTCCCACGCAGGTTCGACGCAGCAGTTGCCAGGAATCCACTCACGACAAAGACATTCCATACGAGAAACCATCCAGGTATCCGGGCACTCACGTACCCGGCTCCCCGGACTGCTGTCACCGTTCCACGGTTTTATTTCTCATGTGGATCTTCTCTCCGCAACCAACATGGTTACTCGTTGCGCAACACCTTCACCGCGTTCAATAGCGGCGTTCCCTGCTTTGACACCAACGCGATGGTGAGGTCGTCGGTGACCTTTACATCCTTGACTTCATGGATGACCGCCGTGGCTGCGTTGCCGTCAACTCCTGCGAGAGTGACGTCCGTCAGAACTGTCTTTCCATTCAGCTGAACGTCAAACGTCGCTCCCTGATCAGCCGCTCGAACATCGGCAAAGTGAAGTTGAACAGAAAATGTCGCGGGTGCATCGTCTTTGCCCAGCAGCGGCAGAGTTAATTCCTTCAGCCCGTTGGCCCATGACGTGTACAGCCACGGGGCCTGGGCATCACCAAGCTCGGTCGCGTTTTCGTTAACGCTTTGATATCCGCCCTTGCTGGCGAACTGCGGCTTCAAATCCAGTTTGACGTCCAGAGACGTTTCCTGATACGCCTTGTACCGAGGATATGACAACCACACCGTACCATGAGCATCCTTGCGATCGCCAGGCGCTCCCAGATTCAGGGCCAGATGCCGGACGGGAGTCTTTGTACCGACCGAACTGTAAATTGCCCACGGCCGTCGGGCTTCACGCGGTTCCAGTACAATGGTGGAGGCGATGGAAAACAGGCACACGCAGCCAGCGCTGGCTTCGGGAATCATCACCAGCCCGTTGGCCGGCACGGCGTTGATCCAGCAGCCCAGACGATGACCGGCAAAATGACGCACGCCGGCATCCTGTTCCAGATCCATAAAGCCGGTGAAGCCGGAACGGAACATGATCATACCGGAATCCGCACCTGTCAGCATGCCGCAATGGTGACCGGTCCGCATCATCGACCATGGGACGTCCTCACCGGTGATGGGATGTTTTCGAGTCTGTTGCTCGCCGGTCTGCAGATCATAAATCCAGGGTTCGGCCAGGACTTTTTCGCCCACAATGATCGGACGGTGACGGTAATTGGCGTCTTTAGCCCACAGCTTGTAGCCGTCGTCGGCGGACAGAGCGACCAGACGCCTGCGCGAAAACTCACCGGCGACGAACTGCCTCCAGTAGTGGCCGTTGGCGTTGGCACCACCCAGGATCAACGTGTTGTTCTGATACATCAGCGTCAGCATTCCACCGCCGATGCCGATCTCGCTGCAGTCAGTAACATCGACAGGATGCGACCAGAGTTGCTTGCCGGTTCGTGAATCGATCCCCACAGCGCGACGCAGGTCAGCTGTCTTCAGGCGGTCTTCTGCGATCTCACGTTCTTTGCCCTCCAGCCCCTCCAGCGCCGTTTTGTCCTGTCGCAGGATCTCTGCGCGTTGTTCGCTGGTGATTGTGCTGTCAACGAAGAACACACGTTTCGGGCCAATCGCGATTGTGCGATGCGAAATGCTGTCACCCTGATAATCCCACAGATGTTTTCCGGTCTTCAGGTCGATGGCGAAGATAGCATCTGTGGCATCCTTCGTTCTGCGACCGCGGCGACGATTGCGGGCGTCGATATCTTCCATGACCGTGGCCGTGCCGAACAGCAGGCCGTCCTGAACGGCAACATACGCCCACTGGTGCTTGCCGTCGTCACGAGATGCCGGCAGGCGATGGACTCGCAGGGCTTTGCCGGTGGCGGCATCCACTTCAAAACACTCGTCGCCGACAAAGTGGTACAACCGATCTTCCGTCGCCGCGAGATTGCCGGGGCTGACGTTCATAAAGACGCCGGTTCGAATCGCGTTGAGATTATCGTAATTCCACAGGAACAATCCGTTGTAAGCATCATAGGCGCGGATGTTTGTTTCGCCCTGCACGAACAACCGACCACCGATCGCCAGTGGACCAACGGCACCATCGTGTCGATTGACCATGTCTCCGATGCCCGGATCACCATACCACAACACGCCCAGACCGCCTTTGACTCGCAGGTCGTCACTGACAGCCGTGTTCGCGGGGTTGCCATACTGATGCGACCAGCCGCCGGCTCCCGGCAACATGCCGCGAGACAGTGTGGCCCATCCGTCCGCAGTTTTCTGAGTGACCTCAGGTGCCGTCAGAGTCTTCGACTGGCCTGCCTTTTCAACAGCCGCTGTCGCTGTGGCAGCGTTGCTTTGTCCCGGTTGCCCGAAGCACATGACACCGCCGGCCGGTTTCAGGTGGCGGACGACCAGTGCGGGATCCGATGGCGATTCGCCTGTCTTCACAAATCGGTCGCTGACGATCAGATTCGCAAAGTAGTTTGAATAGGGAATGTCGGCCACGTCAAACTGATGGACGGTGACTCGACTGCCATAGACGCCCGCAGCGACCAGATTCGCTCGCGCCTTTGCGACTTTCTGTGCGTCTGATTCGACGACATAAACTTCCAACTCACTCTGCCGCGCAATTTCGTACGCCAGCTGGCCTTCTTCACCATCGATCACCAGGCAGAATCCGCGCTGCACACCTGTCTGAGCGAGAATTTCCTTCGCGGCCTGCTGGTAGGCTTCCGAAGTTGAAAACTTCGACGCGACGTGCGGCGTGGCTGCGGTGGTCCCGCCGCTGCCGAACGTGTGAATGCTGCCTTTGTCGGTTGACACGATCAGGTGACCATCGGCGACCGCCAGTCCACGCGCCCGACCATCAACTTTGGCCTGCCAGACAACGTCGCCTGTCTCGGCCGAGTACGCTGTGACCTTGTCATCACCTCCCAGGAATACAACATTCGGTGTAGCCAACAGCGCCGCATCGTCCAGCGTGTCTTTTTGCCAGGCGACGCCGACGTCCGCGATCTTACGAATTCCATCGTTTGCGTCGGCAATCTGTTTTCGAATTCCTTCTGCTTTGACCTTGTCCTTTTCTGATCGCAACTTGCGAGACAACGAGTAGATGTCCATTTCAAGTTTGTGTCGGGTGCGGCTGTTGACGGCATAATCCACTCGGTCAAGACGGGCCACAACAGTGCCGGTGGCCACGTACGCAGCGTCGTCAATGACCGACATTTGTCGACCGGCGAACCACCCGAAACCAACGTCGCCTTTTTCCTGAGTCATCGCCAGCAGGTGATGCGGGCCTCCGGAATAAAGCTGACCATCGGCCAGTATCGCCTTCGTTCCTCCAATGACGCCACCTGCCGTTGAACGCCAACTGTGTGTTCGTTTGTGAACCAGCTTGCCGGTCTTGCGATCGAAAGCCGCGGGAAGTGTACGGCCTGACGGCACGAACAGTAGATCATCGCTGGCCAGTAAATATCCCTGAGGAGAAATGTCATTCCGCCCCGCGTCGCCAGCACTCAGGTTGTCCTGTTTCCAGATCACCGAACCGTCGTCTGCGTTCACCGCATACAGATAGACGTCTTCATGGGGAAATATTCCGGCGCCAAAAAATGCGACGCCATCGTCAACAAGCACGCCGGTTCGCACAGGCCACCGGGAAATTAATTCACCGCGAGCCAGCAGCCAGTCCTCCTCCGGACCTGCTCGGAATTGCCAGTGCAGTTTACCGCTGGCGGCATCAACGCAATAAACATGACCGTCGTCGGATCCAAAGTAGACGCGGCCATTCGTCACGGACGGTGCCAGCCGAATCGGAGCTCCGGTAAAGAACGTCCATTCCGTTGCGCCGGTCGCAACATCGACGCAATGCAGCTGGTCATCCGTCGCACCAAAGAACAGTTTTCCGCCCACGACCACAGGATGAAAGACATCGTCGAACTTGACACGGTGTCCCAGTATCTTGCCTTCCATTTCACGGCCTTCGCCGCTGGACCACGCCATTTCCGGCGGTGCGGGAGATTCGTATTTCCATGCCGCCTGCAGTGGAACCGCGATCTCATCACCGCTGGCGGCCGTTCGACCGTTGTTGCCTCGATAAGTGGGCCAGTCCGCTGCGTGGGAAAATTCATGCCCAACGGCAGACAATGCAATGAATACGATGGTCACAAGGCGACGCGACGGGAACGAAAGCATCTCGTTTCCTTTCAAGGGAGGCGGGCAGGGCGGGGCGACAGAACTAAAAAAGGCGAGTGGGTAGCCTGCCGAAGGTGTCTCGCCAGAACAACCGGATAGCCGTTATCTGACTTTCAATGACCATAACACGAGACGTTCGATGAAGACACCGTGACGCCGTTTTTCCACGGCGTCACCGCACGTTTTTCCCGAACTGGCAGCCACCGCAAGTGACTCGCGAATTCGGGCCAGTCGTAAAAACCATCGGCGCAAGGCGGTTGAACGTCCCCACGTATGGTCGTACACTGTAACGGTCATCTCTCCATCTGTCCTACCAATTGCGAAATGTTCGGCATTGCCGGCCACCATTCGCAGCACTGCGAGACTCGCCATGCCGCGTCATTCAGCCAGTTCGCGACTTGCTGCTTTCAGTCGTACATTTCTCTGCTTGATCGGTAGCGGTGGGCGCGCCTCGAAGGGACGTCGCACAGCCACTGCGGTGGCGCTGATGGTAATGGCCACCGCTTCACTGGCGTTGGCCTGTTCCGTGCCGGTCTTTCGCTACGCTCTGGAACACTGGCGGCCGGACTCGTACATCGCCTTCGTCTTTCACAGCGGCGACCTGACAACAGAACAGCAGGCCGCAGTCGATTCGATGCAGCCGCTGGGCGCAGACGGAGGGCCGTTGACCAATGTCGCGGTCACTGTAATCGACGTGGCCGCGGACACAGATCCGGTCACGCAGAAACTGTGGCAGGATCATCAATCAGAGCAGTTGCCACGAATGGTTGTTCAGTCTCCGCCAAAGTGGGGACCACCTCAGACAATCTGGCAAGGTGAATTCAACGCAAAGAACGCCGCAATGGTGATGGATTCCCCGGCACGCGCCCAGATTGGCAAAAAGCTGGTCGAAGGAGAATCGGTCGTCTGGATCTTCCTTGAGTGTGGTAATCAAGACCAGGATGACAAAGCATTCGACCTGCTGACGTCAGAACTGAAGCGGTTGCAGTCCGAACTGAAGCTGCCGGAAATTGAAGAAGAGGATCTTGGCGATCTGTCGGTCAATCCGGACGCCCTGAAGATAGCGTTTTCTGCCGTTCGCATTTCGCGGGCGGATGCTGCAGAACGCGCGTTGGTCGAGATGCTGCTGCGAGTCGAACCGGATTTGATGGACGCCGAACTCAGTGGCCAGCCAATGGCATTTCCGGTGTTTGGACGTGGCCGGGCTTTGTACGCACTGGTCGGTAAAGGCATCGCACCGGATGTCATTGAGGACGCTTCGCAGTTTCTGACCGGTGCCTGTCAGTGTACCGTGAAAGCTCAGAACCCCGGCGTTGACCTGATCATGAACATCGACTGGGACGGGATGGTCATTCCGACCGAACCGTTGGACGAAGACCTGCCACCACTGGCGGGATTCTCCGGATTCGGACTGCCGGACGACGCCGCTGACAGCAATAGTGTCGACACCGCGTCGGCTGAAGAACCTGATGTGCTGCTGGCCCAGGCCAACGACGTGACAGATGCGGCACATGATGACAGTTCAGGATCACAAGACGTGGTCGCGGCCAAAGAACCCGCTGAAGCAGGTGACGCTTCACAGCCGGTCGCATCGCCCGTGGCCGCCAGCGACGCCGTTGCGGCCCCGTCGGCCGGCATGGGACAGAATGTCATGTTCGTATTGATGTTTCTTGTTATCGGCGTTGTCGTCGCCTCGCTGTTTTTCATGCCCCGAACGCGCTGAACCGTTTAACCGACGTCTCTTTGCCCCAGAGAAACCGGGCCAACACCTTCCGGGCGTCAGCCCGCATCGGCATGCGGGCCGTCCCGCAAAGGAAATCTCATGACTGTCTGGCGACTTGCCATCCGTGAAATCCGGCATCGAAAACTCAGTTTTGTGATGGGCGTCATTTCCGTCACCACCGCTGTGGCCTGCCTTGTTGGAGCCCAAACGCTGCTGCGGGCCGACCGCGTCATCACCGAACACCTGCTGCAGGCGAAGCAGTCCGAAGTCACCGAAGCGATTGCCGCCAAAGAGGAGTCGGTCAAACAGGCTGGCGTTGAACTTGAGGACGCCATGCGGAAACACATGAAGGGGCTCGGCTTCAACATCCTGATCATTCCTCAGGAACAGTCCCGGTCGGAAATGCTGCTGGACGGAATGACGGCCACAATGCCGGAAATCTATGTCGAAAAGCTGGGACAGTCCAAAATCGTCACCATCAACCATCTGTTGCCCAGCGTGACTCGGCGAGTTTCCTGGCCGGAACATGATCGGGACGTCATTCTGATCGGAACTCGAGGCGAAGTCCCCATTACGCACCGGGGCCTGAAGAAACCAATTCTGGATGAAGTCGCTGAAGGGAAAATGGTTGTCGGACATGAGATCCAAAAAGAACTGGGACTGAAAGTTGGCGACACCGTGACGTTTCAGAAAACGGAGTTTACGATCTCTGCCGTACATCCCGAACGTGGTTCGACCGATGACGTCACGATCTGGATTAATCTCAGGCAGGCTCAGGAACTGCTCGGCATGCAGAATCTGATCAACGCGATTCTGGCCCTCGAATGTGATTGTGCGGGCGACCGCATCTCAGCGATTCGTGCAGAAATCGAAGCGATCCTGCCGGGCACACAAGTCGTTGAAAAATATTCGCAGGCCCTGGCCCGCGCGGAGGCCCGCGCGAAAGCCAAGGAAACGGCGGAATCAGCATTGGCACAGGAAAAGGAATCCAGCCAGGCGATGTTGCTGCGTGAAGAACAAACGCGAAATCAACTGGAACAACAGCACGCCGGATTCGCCGCTGTTCTGGTTCCGCTGGTTCTTTTGGGATCAGCCGTGACAATCTTTCTGCTGACGCTGGCGAATGCTCGTCAGCGGACAGAAGAAATCGGAATTCTGCGAGCGGTCGGACTGAAAGCTCGACAGATCATCCAGGTCTTTCTTTCGAAGGCAGCGGCCATTGGTCTGGCTGGAGGCCTGCTGGGCATCGGCCTGGGCTTCTGGATCGGCTGGGCACTGGGTGGCCTGTCGACAATCGGTCTGCCATGGCAGCAGTTGTTTGCCGAAGGCGACCTGCTGATAACAATCGTCGCGTCCCCGGTGCTGGCGCTCATTCTGACCGGAATCGCCAGCTGGGTGCCGGCGTTGCTGGCTGCTCAACAGGACCCTGCCGTCGTACTGCAGGGAGGATAAAGAATCAATATGCTGCTTTCGCTTGATAGTGTTTCCAAAACATACACAGACGCTCTTTCAACCGTCCATGCGGTTAACGACGTTTCGCTGCAGATCACTGAAGGCGAATTCGTTGCCGTTCAGGGAGCAAGCGGGTGCGGCAAGTCGACGTTGCTTCTGACCGCGGGCGGCCTGCTGAGGCCTGATTCAGGTCAGGTACAGGTAGACGGACAGGATCCCTACGCGTTGACCAACGATGCGCGAGCAGAATTCCGAGCGAGGACGATTGGCTTTGTCTTTCAGCAGTTTCACCTGGTGCCGTACCTCAATGTTCTGGAAAACGTTCTGGCACCCGCGATAGCAGTAGCGGGATCCGAAACGGAAACACGGGACCGTGCGCTGCAGTTGATCGAACGCTTTGGCCTGTCAGACCGTCAGCAGCATGTACCAGCCAAGTTAAGCAGTGGAGAACGGCAGCGAACCGCCATGGCCCGTGCTTTGCTGAATAAACCAAAACTGATTCTGGCCGACGAACCGACTGGGAACCTGGACCACCAGAATGCAGACACCGTGCTCGGATATCTGGCCGACTTTGCGGCCGATGGAGGAGCCGTCCTGCTGGTGACTCACGACGACCGAGCCGTGGCCTGTGCAAAGAGTGTCATCCATCTGCAGAATGGCAGGATTGCCGAGCCGGTGGCAAATGCAGTGTGATCGGTAAAGTTAACGGGCGTGGCGAGAATCCTGATCCGTCAGAGGAGGAGTCACGCCGAATGGTATTCCGCCGAAAACGACTTCCAACACTCTTCCTGCCCGCAACATTCATGACCACCCACAATCCGATATGAACATGGCAATTCAACAACCACCTCTATTAGAGTATCAACTCGTCTTGCGGAGACTTCGAATGCGATTTGTTGTCCTTGCCGTTCTGTTATTCCCGTTTGGACAGGTCGCTGCGGTTGCGGAGAAACCGACCACAGCCGAAGCGATCAGCTATGGCGTTGACGACTGGCCGTGGTGGCGTGGACCTCAGCGAAACGGAATCGCCAGCGCCAAACAGTCTCCTCCACTGACATGGAGCGAAACGGAAAACGTGCTGTGGAAGGTCGCCGTGCCCGGCCGGGGACACGGCTCCGCGACAGTGATCGGTGACCAGGTCTTCCTTGCGGTGGCAGATCCGGAACGTGAGGTGCAGTCGGTGCTGTGCTTCGACCGCCAGACCGGTGAACGCGTCTGGGAAGCGCTGGCTCACGAGGGCCACCTGGAAACCGGAGGAAACAAAAAGGCGTCACAGGCCTCATCAACCGTCGCGTACGACGGTCAGCGGCTGTTTATCAATTTCCTGAACAACGGAGCGATCTTCACGACAGCGTTCGACATGTCCGGAGACCGGCTTTGGCAGACAAAGATCAGTGACTACGTCGTGCATCAGGGGTACGGCTCGTCACCGGCTCCCTACAAGCACCTGGTCATTGTTGGGGCCGACAATAAGGGCGGTGGTGCCGTGGCAGCGCTGGACCGGGCGTCAGGCGACATCGTCTGGAAACAGTCGCGACCGGCGAAACCCAATTATTCCTCGCCCATCATTCTGAACGTTGCCGGAAAAGACCAGCTGTTCCTCACGGGGTGTGACAAAGTCACCAGTCTCGATCCCCTCACAGGTACAACCAACTGGGAGATCGAAGGTGCGACAACGGAATGTGTGACATCGACGGTGACGGACGGAGTGCATATCTACACCAGCGGCGGATACCCAAAGAACCACATGGCCGCCGTTGTCGCCGACGGATCAGGAACCGTCACCTGGGAAAACACGGTGCGAGCCTACGTGCCGTCGATGCTGTGCAGTGACGGCTATCTGTATGCAGCACTGGACGGAGGCTTCGCGACCTGCCGGGAAAGTGACACGGGAAAAGAGGTCTGGAAAAGTCGTCTCGGCGGCACCTTCAGCAGTTCCCCGGTTCTGGTGGGCGACCGCATCTACGCAACCAACGAAGAAGGCACAACCTTTGTCTTTAAAGCCTCGCCAGTCGCTTTCAAAGAACTGGCCCAAAACAAGCTTGGCGAAAGTGTGTTTGCCACACCGACAATCTGCGGCAGCCGCATCTACACTCGCGTGACGCATCAGGTCGACGGACGTCGACAGGAATACCTGTACTGCCTGGGTTCACGCGGGCCGGTGCGGGCTGACGCCCGGGAATGAGATGGGCCGCTCCCGCTGGTCGCTCGAGAAACGTCAGCACGACGTACGGATCCAGGGGAACAATGCTCAGGTCAACGCGACCTGGCCGGCTGTCCGGATACGTCTGTTCTTGTGAGCGGCACGGCGCTAGCCGCCGGTTATTGGCAGTGTTTTTACCCGCGGCTAGCGCCTTGCGGCTCACTGTTTCTGGTATCCGGACAACCTGCTAATCCAGCCCCAGCGCGTCGCGGACACGTTGCACGGTTTCCGGCGATGACAATTCTGCTTTTCCGAAACCGTACGTCGCTCCGGCGGCGACAGCCTGTTCCTGTGATTCGGGGAAGTTGGATATCAGCATAACGGGAATCTGTTCGGTCTGGGGATTGCTTCTAATCTGCTTCATGATCTCCATTCCGTCGCTGTAATCCGTGTCCAGCTTGCGATTGATCAGAATCAGATCCACCGAGTTTTTCTGTAGAGCCGTCAGCGAATCGTCGACCAGGTCCGTCGCGAGCACCTCCACGTCAAAATTTGATGTCAGGAAATGTGTGATCGCTGCATTGTCAGGGCGACACTGACCAACGCTGAGAACGATTTTTGAAGGCATTTGGTATTCTTTCCGGGATTCACCGATTGTCGAAACGTCAACTCGCCCGGCATGGGTAAGACCGCAGCGACCGGACGCTCAGAAAGTGGAAATCCTTGCGACAAATCCAAACAAATCAAGACAAGGGCGCCCATTGCCGCTACAAATTCAACCAGATTCCGGAACTGGCAGACGCATCGGCAGTCGTTCCCGGCCCGTCACTATTTTCCTGAGATCCACTTCCGGCCAAAAACACTCGCCCCTGGGGCGATTTTCTATGAATCCCCCGTTGTAGAAGCCCCTTTATGTCGCAATTTGATGTCGCAGTAATCGGGGGTGGAATCATCGGCCTTGCCACCGCATGGCAGATTTCAGAACGTGATCCAAACCGGAAGATCGTGTTGCTGGAAAAAGAATCGTCGCTGGCAGCGCATCAGACGGGGCGCAATTCCGGCGTCATTCACTCGGGCATTTACTACAAGCCGGGCTCTCTGCGCGCGAAGAATTGCCGTGAAGGCAAGGTGGCGCTGGAAGCCTTCTGCACAGAACACGACGTCGCCTGGCAACAAACGGGAAAAGTCATTGTCGCGACCAGTGACAGTCAGTTTTCGGCACTGGACAACATTCTCGATCGCGGTCAGCAGAACGGCGTGAACTGTGCAATCATCGACCAGGACCGACTGCGAGAACTGGAACCTCATACAGCAGGTATCAAAGCGATTCACGTCCCGGAAGCGGGCATCGTGGACTACCCGGGAGTGTGTACGAAGCTGGGCAAAATACTGGAAAGTCGGGGCGCTGTGATACGCCTCGGTTCCCGAGTTGTCGAAATCCGTCAGGCCACCGACGCCGTGACTCTTGTCACGCCGGACGGTGCTGTGGAAGCGGCCCAGGTGGTCAATTGCACAGGACTGCACAGCGATCGCATGGCGAAACTGTCGGGCCAGAAGATGAAGGAAAAGATTGTCCCATTTCGCGGTGAGTATTATACCCTGGTGCCGGAAGCCGCACATCTCTGCCAGTCCCTGATTTATCCGGTGCCGGATCCGGAGTTTCCGTTTCTAGGCGTGCACTTTACGCGAATGATCGAAGGTGGTGTGGAATGCGGCCCCAATGCCGTCCTGGCCCTCGCGCGAGAAGGCTATTCGTGGGGCCAGATCAATCCGCGAGATTTGTTTGAATCGCTCACCTATCCAGGTTTTCTTCGGCTGGCACTACGGTACTGGAAGACCGGTGCCGGCGAGATCTGGCGTTCGCTGTCAAAGGCCGCATTTGTGCGAGCGTTGCAGAAGCTTGTGCCGGAGATCAAGTGCGAGCATCTTGTGCCGGCTCCGGCTGGTGTACGTGCTCAGGCATTGGCGCCTGAAGGAAAATTAGTGGACGATTTTCTGATTCTTCGGCAGAATCGAGTGCTGAACGTCTGCAATGCTCCGTCCCCCGCTGCCACAGCATCGCTTAACATTGGTAAACATATTGCGGTGGAACTGGGAATCTGAACGTGTGACGCCACCAACAATTTTCAGAATAGTGGCCAGGAACCTGCGGCGCAATGCGAACGAGTGCATGGTCAACCCTGAATTCGGGCGTTGACTGTTTTTCGCGGGATTGGCGTTGGTCATTTACTCTCCGACGAGCATACGTACTGTACACGAGGGGCGACGAAAGATTTCACCCTCCTTCCAGGAGGGTCGAGCCTAAGCGAGGGGAGCTTTTTTCGGGCGTTTCCTCACTTGTTGTCGCAAAACTGCACCAACCGCCCTCCGCTCGTTCCTTGCGCCCCTCCCACGTGGAGGGTGAAATTGATTGTGGAGATGCCAGTGCCCAGAGAGAGTGTGAAGTCAGAATCGAATGCTCTCCCAGCCTGCCCCCACTCAGCGGACACACCGCGACGTTTCAATTGCCTAAAGGTTAGCTGTTCGTTCGAATGGCGATTAACTACACTCTTCAGACGTTGAGCGCTCGACCGAGTTCGGTGAGTCAGGGCTGCTCTGCACAATCCATCACACGTTCCGTTTAGACTGAGGTTAGTTCGATGTATCGAGCTTTATTGACAGGTGTCCTGACCGTTTCCACAACTCTGGCAGCCGCATTGCCGGCACATGGTCAGACGGGATCTACAGGCAGGGTGCTCAGTGACCAGATCCTTCCGCAGGACACCTACCTATACGTTTCTTTTCCGAACATCACAGCCCTGAAGAGCCATTTCACTCAGGCGTCCGTCGGCCAACTGTGGAACGATCCCGCTCTGGACGATTTCAAGGCCGAGGTCACAAATGCATTCAGCAATGAGCTGGACGAAGGATTAGTTCAGGTTCAGGAGGCACTGGGACTTACGCTGCTGGAATTTCTTCAAATCCCCAGCGGCGAAATCTCAATGGCTGTGTCCAAAGTTTCGGGCAACAAGATGGGCCTGGTAATTTTTATGGACTTTGGCGACAAAGAACAACAGGTTCAGGACCTGCTGGCCAAGGCAGTTGAAGTGTTGTCGCAGATTCCCAAACTGAGCCACGAAGACGAAGTCTTCGACGGGACGGCACTGACGATGTTTCAGATTCAATATCCGGGAAAGCCACCAACGCCACTTGCCAAAGAATTTGGCTGGTTTGTGAAGGACGGCCGCCTGGTCATTTCCAACCGAGGCGAACTGCTGGAATCCGCACTGACGAACTGGGGCGGTGAAGCTAACGACGCTTTCACCAGTAACGAAGCCTATTCCTACATTATGTCACGCTGCCAGTCAGGCGATCGAACGTCTTTAAGCACGTTCTTTTTAGACCCCATTGGTCTGGTTAAAGATCTTATCACCACTGGGTCGCTGGGCCAGCAGGCAACGATGGGGGGAGGCATGTTGTTGTCCATCCTGCCAATGACGGGCCTGAATCAGTTG
This sequence comes from Fuerstiella sp., assembly GCA_029941865.1. GTDB lineage: Bacteria > Planctomycetota > Planctomycetia > Planctomycetales > Planctomycetaceae > Fuerstiella. The sequence continues at coordinate 13,099 of JAPYTO010000054.1, forward strand.
AAGGCCATGGGAACTATCGCTGAAGCGGGCAGCGGTGAGTTTGAAAGCGTGCAGCGATCGGTGTTCTACTCGGAACAACCACCGATAGCCCTGATGCAGGTGTTCCAACTCGACGAAGGCGATCAGGCACCGCCGGCGTGGGTCAAGGAAGACGCAACCACTTACATTGCCCTGAAGTGGAAGATTGATGACGCATTTAACGCCATCGAATCACTGGTCGATTCGTTTCAAGGATCCGGAGCAGTAGCGGAGCGCTTGAATCAGTTGGCCAAAAGTGGTCCGGGACTTCACGTAAAAAAAGACATCATTGATCAGCTGACGGGGCAGATCCGACTGGTCGGCGCTCCTGGTGGACGGGCCGGCTATGGTGGCGATCAGATGCTGCTGGCACTTGGTGTTCGCAACGACGAATCGGCTGCAGCCGTTCTGTCAAAGATCGCAGACTTGTTGGGCATGCAGTCCCGAGAGTTTCAGGGCGCAACGCTTTACGAAATCGAGGGTCCGGAAGCAGGGCAGTCCGTGGGAGTCGTGGTTTCCGGCGGTCAAATAATGATCGGTCTGGGAGAATCTCTGATGAATCAGACTCTTCGAAATGACGATGACATTCGTCCTCTGTCCGAGTCCGCCGACTATCGTCGCGTTGCTCAGCATTTTCCAGCCAACGCTCTTTCCATCCAGTTCAGTCGACCAGCGGAACAGTATCGCTCACTCTACGAAATGCTGCAAAGCGGTGAGGCAGCAGATCAATTTCCGGGTATGGATGAATTGTTCGACAAGGTCGATTTCACGACGCTGCCACCGTTTGAAGCGATCGCAAAGTACATTCATCCTGCCGGCAGCTACGCAAAGAAGGACGAAAACGGAATGTTCGTGGAAGCATTTCAGTTAAGCGAATAGTTGACCGCCGGCTCTGTCGGCCAGAAAGACCAAACCTGACTTCGTCGCCGTGGCGTAGTCAGGTCTTTCTTTGCGCTTCAAGACACGGCTCGATGAAAAGCCGTGCCCGGCGATTGTCATTTGCAGCCGAGGCGGAGATGCTGTTGGAACTTTGGCAGCAAATGAATGAGGGGTTGTGTGCCACTGGCGTGGCCAGTGTTTTGGGTGCATTGCGGCACTGGCAGAGCCAGTGGCACACATCAAGACAGAACTGAATGTGTCAGGGCATCAGCTGACGGAGTGCGAGGCACGGTCCGCCATCTGGTGACTCTCTCTGACAATGCAGATAACGATTCAACATGGACAGTTTCTGCTCATCGCAGACGAAAAGAAAAAGCACTTCAGAAGGTAGTCATGCAGGCGGATATACAACACATCAAAGAAAAAGTGGTCGAGAAGGCCGATCTGATTCGTCGCCTGAACGGAGAGCTGGGCAAAGTCGTTGTCGGGCAGGAAGCGATGGTATCGCGACTGATGGTCGGGCTGCTGACCGACGGACACGTGCTGCTGGAAGGCGTACCCGGCCTGGCCAAGACAACAGTCATCACCGCGCTGGCTCAGGCGCTGGCTGTCGATTTCAGCCGCATTCAGTTCACTCCGGACCTGTTACCGGCGGATTTGATCGGCACGATGATTTACGTGCCCGGCGACGGATCGTTCACGACTCGTAAAGGGCCAATTTTCAGCAATCTCGTTCTGGCGGATGAAATCAACCGAGCCCCCTCGAAAGTGCAGTCAGCTCTGCTGGAAGCCATGCAGGAACGGCAGGTCACCATCGGCACCGAAACCTATTCGCTGGATCGACCGTTTCTTGTACTGGCGACTCAGAACCCCATCGAACAGGAGGGTACGTATCCGCTACCGGAAGCGCAGGTTGACCGATTCATGCTGAAGGTAACGATCACATATCCTGAGCCGGACGAGGAGCGGAAGGTCCTGGATATGGCTCTGGACGAGACCGCTCGCCCGGTGCAGTCCGTGCTTAGTCCGCAGGACATCTTCGATATGCAGGATGTGGTCCGGATGATCTACATCGACGATCAGATCAAGGATTACATCGTGTCCATTGTGCGGGCCACGCGCGACCCAAAGTCGTTTCAGCTTGACCATATTTCTCAATTGGTCGACTTCGGTGCGTCACCACGAGCCAGTATTTTTCTGGGTAAGGGCGCTCGAGCGATCGCGTTCCTGAACGGTCGCGGCTACGTGACTCCACAGGATGTCAAGGACATCGCCTACGACGTTCTGCGACACCGGGTCATTCTGACGTACGAGGCGGAGGCTGAAGAGATGACGTCAGATGACGTGATCCGTCAGATTCTCAGCGCGGTGCCGGTGCCATGAGTGTTCAATCGGTCGCAGAAATTCTCCGGAAGGTCCAGCGCATTCAGATTGTGGCGAACCGTTCTGTCAACGACCTGCTGGCGGGGCAGTATCGGAGTGTCTTTCGCGGTCGCGGCATGGAATTTGACGAAGTTCGCGAGTATCAGCCGGGCGATGAAATTCGCACGATCGACTGGAATGTCACGGCTCGCGCGGGAACACCGTTTATTAAGCGATTCAGTGAAGAACGCGAGCTGACCGTGTTATTCATGCTGGACATTTCCGCGTCAGGATGTTTCGGATCCGGTCAGCAGTCCAAGCTGGACGTCATGATTGAGATGGCGGCCCTGCTGATGTTTTCGGCATTGAAGAACAACGACAAAGTCGGCGTGCAATTGTTCGCCAACGACGTAGAGAGCTATTTTCCGCCGCGGAAGGGCAAGAGCAACGTGCTGCGGCTCATTCGGGAAATGCTTGCCGTCGAGCCGGTTCAGAAAGCCACAAGTCTGGACACGGCGCTGCGGTATCTGAATCGCGTACAGAAGCGACGCGCCGTGGTCTTCCTCATCAGCGATTTTCAGACCGAGGCCTCACGCCGGGCACTGGCAATTTCTAATGGGCGGCATGACCTTGTGGCGATCACAGTCGTCGACCCACGCGAGCAGACGCTGCCGAATGTTGGATTTATCACGCTTCGCGATGCAGAATCAGGCGAGTTGGTCGAGGTCGACACACGGCACCCGGAGGTGCGCCGTCTGTTTTCCGAAAAAGCGGCAGACACTCAGCAGCAACTGTCTTCGGGACTGCGACGTGCCGGTGTTGACCAACTGTCGATCAACACGGGGGAATCCTACGCCACAAGCCTTCGTCGCTTTTTTGAGTCACGAGAAAGACGGCTGCGGTAACGTTCTGAGTCAACTGAGTTTTGCCGCATTTCACCGGGCGTGGGAACATTCGGTAACAGATGCAACTGATCCTCAGAAAACGGGTGAATTTCCCGTCATCGCACTTACACCATTCGTAGCGTGCCGCCATATTCCGCGGTCACCGCCGGATACCGCAGGCAAACTCAATGCCCCCCACCCTTTCTTATGACGCTCGAGACTTCGCAATACACCGACATCCGACTCGCTCCCCCATTTGAAGAATGGGCGGAGCTACTGGCAATCGACTCGCTCGACAATTCACGACTGGACGCCCTGCGAACGGCGGCGAAACAGCGACTCGTCTCCGCGGCGGAGTCCTATATTCTGCGACTGAACACCCTGGCCGACGATGCCGACCTGCCGTCCAGCAGTACACCTGTATTGACTGGTCAAACGGCCGAGCAACCGATCGTGCTGACGGGACACCAACCGGTGGTCTTTCATTCCGGTCTCACGTTCAAGTACAACACAACCGAACAGCTGGCCACTGATGCCGGTGCCATTGCCGTTGCCGTAATGATCGATACCGATTCGGGCGACGCAGGCCAGTTCAGCTATCCGCAGGCCGACGCCCCTGGAACGGACGACGCAGGCGAATCCGGGTCCGTTGCATCAGCGACTCTTCAAATTGAATCGCTCGCCAGATCGAACAGTCTGTTTGCTCACGGACGATTAAAGTCAGCAGCGGAGTTGCAGGAAGTCGGCGAACTGGTTGCGCGTCAATTGAACAACCTGTCGCTGTCCAGCTCGGCGTCGAATGTGGCCCGGACGTTTCGGGAATTTGCTCAACTCTCAGCCGCGAAGGCGTCGGCCGCAGAAGCAAATACGATCATGCGACGGCAGCGTGGTATTGGCGGCGGAATGCTGGAACTGCCTTTGTCCGCAATCAGTGCATTCCCCGAGATGCTGGCTTTCACGGCAGATATTCTGAAACAGGCACGGCGCTTCGCAGCCGCCTACAATGCGTCGCTGGAAGTGTTTCGCGATGAGAACGGCATCCGTAATGCGGCGAACCCTTTTCCCAATCTGAAAATCACAGACGACAGTTGCGAACTTCCCTTTTGGGCAATCAGTCACGACCAAAAAAACCGGCATGTTCTGGAGGTTCAGTTCGAAGGCAACGTCACCCGGCTGACGGCGAATAAACAGATGCTTGACTCGTTTACCGGCAGCATCACAGCGGAATCACTGGAACCGATGTTGCTGCAGAACATTCAGATCGTGCCACGTGGGGCGCTGATCACCGCATCGCTGCGGCTGCTGTTCAGCGATCTGTTTGTACACGGCACGGGCGGTGGCCGGTACGATCGCTTTACTGACGAGTTTATTCGGACATGGTGGAATGTTGAACCGCCGCCCTATACGGTCGCCAGCGCATCGCGCTATCTGTTTGTCGCGGACAAACACGAACTGCAACGTCTGGATGCCATTCGGAAACAGTTGCGAGATCTGCAGTACAACCCACAACGACATTTTGATTCCAGCGTGTTCAGCGAAGACCTGAAATCCCGGCTGCTTCGGTTATGTGACGCCAAGGCAGCGGCGGTGAAAAACATGAAACTGGCTCATGCCAGTGGGCAATCCGCCAAAGAGATCGGCACGACTATCCAGGCGCTCACGAATCAGGTTCGTGACGAGGTCTCCGCAGAGTTCGAGCCACAACTGCGACGGCTGACGACACTATCCGCTGAACACCGCGACGCCACCAACTGTCGCACCTATCCCTGGTTCATGTTCAGTTGACGCCGAAAACTTTGGCACTCCTGGAAAGAATTCTCTGAGAGGGCCAAGAGCACTGTCAACGCAACGCGTAGCGAACCCTGGCAGCGGGCGCAAAGTATGCGGCGGCGTGTAGAGGCCGCAAAGTTGACGTGGACTACCCCGTTTAGCGGGTGGCCGCCGGGTGGAATGGCTCAGACGGCTTCGTCAGCCATGCCCTCGTTGACAGCATTTCAAGGCAGAGGTAGATTTCTGCAGGACATCTGCAAAACGTCCCTTAACAAGCCCTTATCTGAACAGCACCAATCGGGCCGCCATCCAGACCCGAAGCATGAACGTGGATCTGAGTTACAACCAGTTCCGTGCTCTTGCGTCGGGACCGGGAATACGGTGGTAGAAACTCAAAAGCGGCGTGTCGAATCAGGCCACTGCAAAAACATGGACCTACTGTTGTGAGCATTATGTCGGTAATACTGACAACATCTTCTGTACTACTTTTATTGAACATCACGTTTGCGGCGGACGCTGCGCCCCCATCACCCACGATCTGCTGCGAAACGATGTTTCGTCAACGAGTTGCAGTGGCTTCTGATCCTTCTGCGGATACGCTTTTTGCCAGACAAAATGCACAGAATACCGGTGGATTTGCGTGGCATCCGTTGGAAACCGAACACTCATGGCTTTACCTGGTCATTCATCATTCGGCCACGAACACAGGTAGTGTGGGCTCCATTCATAACGAACATCGGCAGCGTAAGGATCGTGCCGGAAATAACTGGTTGGGAATTGGTTACCATTTTGTGATCGGTAACGGCAACGGAATGGAAGACGGAAAAATCGAGTCGACCTTCCGCTGGAAACAGCAGATTCACGGCGCTCACTCTGGTAGTACTGCACACAACGCAAACGGTATTGGCATTTGTCTGATCGGTAACTTTCAGAATAATGCTCCCACTGACAATCAACTGAAAGCTGTCCGCACCCTGATTGGGCAGCTTTCGAATCAATATCACATACCGGCTCGCCTGGTGATTGGGCACAATGCTGTCAAATCAACAGACTGTCCGGGAAAGTATTTTCGACTGCAGGAAGTAGTTCGGGACTCGTTCTCCAGAGATCGAGTCAGCAGCTGACCCCAGCCGGCTGTCAACAACATCGGTAAACACGCTTCGCAAGGTTGGCGAAGTCTTATCTTCTTCTCCCCTCACCGTAGTCACGGAAGTGTTCTATGTTTAATCGAGTCCAGACGAAATCGTATCTCCACGACGATCTCTCATTTCTCGTCCCCACCAATGAGATTGACCAGATGCCCCTCGAGCTGAAGGAGTTGTGCGAACAGTACAACTCTGAATGTCGAGAAAACGTCGACGAGAGGGACGCAGTGGCAACATCTGACTGGCCGGTGTCGTTGTTCGTGCCAAACCAGTACGAACAGAATTACGCCTATCCGCTGCTGATCTGGTTTCACGATGAACACAGCAGTGAGAATGAACTCGACCTGGTCATGAACGCCATCGGCGATCAGAATTACTGCGGTCTCGCCCTGCGTGGCAATCAACAGCTCACCGGTCACGACAGCTTTGGCTGGGACAACAGTGCGTTGGAATTCAGCCACGTACCACTGAAGCGGCTGGTCAACATAACCGCTCGTCGCCTGCGTCGCGCTTTTCATATCCACAGCGAACGCATTTTTGTGGCGGGCTCGGGCACCGGTGGCGACACTGCTCTGCGACTCTTTGGCGAGTCTCCTGAATGGTTCGCCGGAGCGATCGTGATCGATCCGACGTGTCGCGAACATGTGACGCTCGGAAATCAATCCGATCTGCGAGGCAAGAACGTCCTGCACACGGTTTCCCGAACGGCGTCAAACGAAACGCTGGCATGTAATCTGGATACCGTGAGACTGCTTCGAGCCGCAGGCGTTGAAGTCGACGTGCGGGTCACTGAGGAACCTCTCGACCCCTGCTGCAACGATGCTCGCTTTATTGACAACTGGCTGTTGTCGCGGCTGAACTGCGAAGCCTACGTTTAAATACAATAACGGAAACGAGAAACACCGTTTCCGTTCATGTTGGCCATGAATCAGGAGTCCCGGTCTCTTTAAGAGACCGGGACTCTTTTCGTTTGCCAGCCGTTCACTTCACAGTCGGGGACTTCAGAGTCACACTATGACTCATACGGTTCGCGTTGTGTGCGCGGACACTCACGGCCAATTCTGCGCAGGACCCACGACGCGATGGTAAACAACATGAAGACCGTCTTATCACGAACTCTCGCAATCGCACTGTGCGCGTGTCTCACAGATGCAGCACACGCTGGCCAGCTGCGAGCTGGTGTGGCGAAAGTTGACATCACCCGGGTTGATGCCGGTCCCGTTCACGGACGTCTGCACGCCAGGGCGCTGGTGGTAACTGATGACATCACAACGACGGTCATCGTCTCAGTCGATGCCGTGGCCATTGGCGAGATCGGTCCCATCGGAAACGATTATCTCGGCAACGTACGATCGCAACTGAAGAAAGACCTCAACATCGAGCCCACGAACGTGATGATCAATGCCAGTCATTGTCACGGAATCGTGTGCCAGGATGTGGACGCAAGAACTGTGCAGGCGGTGAAAGAAGCCGCTGCCAGTCTGGTCCCCGTGCATGTCGGGGTCGGCAGCGGGCACGAAGACAGAATCATGGAAAACCGGCGGCTGAAGTTGCAGAGTGGTCGCGAAGCCGATGTTCGACATGCCTATTCACTGCCGGCTGACGAGGAGGTCGCCGAAGTCGGTCCAGTCGATCCCGAAATCGGAATTCTGCGTCTCGACCGACTGGACGGACGAACACTGGCCGTGCTCTACAACTTTGCCTGCCACCCGATCCAGGGCGTGCCTGGCGGACTCAACACGTCCGACATCACCGGCTTTGCGTCTCAGGTGATCGAAGACAATCTCAGTGACGACACGGTCGCCCTGTTTGTTCAGGGATGCGGTGGTGACATCAACCCCGTCTTTTACAAAGACGTTGATCATCCGCGGAATGCCGAACCGCTGGGCAACATGCTCGGGCTAAGCACGTTGAAAGCTCTCAGAAAGATCGAAAGCCGGGAAGACAATCGACTGACGGTTTTGAATCAGGTGATTGAACTTCCGCGAGCCGATCTGGCGGAACGCATCAGCCTGATGGAAACGGAACGCGAACGACTGCTTCGTTCGTTAAGAGGAACAAGCCTGAGCCTGAAGACGTTTCTTCCACTGGTGGTCAAATACAACCTGTCGGAAGAGTTTCCTTCGTATTATTCGCATCGCTATCTGCACGACGACCAGTTGGGGCGGCAGGACCTGCGGCATCTTGACGCAGAAAACCGGCGACACATCGCCAGCTACATTCGGAACATTTACACCATGGAGCAGTTGACCCGTCTGCAGACGAATCTCAGGTTGCTGGTGAAGCACCAGGCCCATTACGTCGCTGGCGGAAAACGCACCGTCGATGCCGAACTGGTCGGACTGCGAATCGGAAGTTTCTCGCTGTTAACATTTCCTGGAGAACTGACCGTTCGCATCGGCCTGGGCCTCAAGGCCAGGTCCGCTCAGAAACCAACATTCATCGCCGGTTATACCAATGGCTACCTGTACTATGCGCCGACAGCAGAGCAACTGCGCAACGTCGGAGGTGCCCAGGAAGACAGCGATTGCCTGTTGGCCCCCGAATGGCAGGCCATCTTCGAAGCCAAGGCACTGCAGATGCTAAGCAAGTTGTAATCAATGCGGCGACTCACGTATCCGGCTCGCCCAAGGCGAGCGGGGGACGTCAATCCCCTGATTCCTGCGCACATTCCGCACGGCAGTTGCCAGGACGCCGACCGCAGAAACATCCCCTTCACAACGCATGAGATCCAAACGTGGGCAGAAGAACAAAATCCGGGCACTCACGTGTTCGGCTCGTCCAAGGCGAGCGGGGGACGTCTGTCCCCTGATTCCTGCGCACATTCCGCACGGCAGTTGCCAGGACGCCGTCCGTAGAAACATCCCCTTCACGACGCATGAGATCCAAACGTGAGCGGAAAAACGTAATCCGGGCACTCACGTGCACGGCTCGCCTTATTTGATTCGTCCACCTTCCAGATCCAGTTCTGGAACTTCCGTTGTCCAGATCAATAACGGATATTCCTGATCCAAAACGTATCGAATGGCGGCAAGGACGGCCGCATCGTTGGGTAGTTTCCGTTTCGATCCCGACGCCGTCCACCACGTACCACTCACTGGGCGGCCGAAAATTCCGTTCAGTCTTCGGCTTCCGTAACTCTTAAAGCTCTGTAACAGAGTCGCCGGTTCCGGATCTCCGGGGACGCCCGTTACGATGTGACAGTGATTCGCCATGATGGCCACGGCGAATAACCTCCAACCACGAAATCGCCCCGTTTGCTGAAACTGAACAAACAACGCCTCGGCCTGCGGCACATCAATTCGCACTGGGTCTGCTTTCATCCGACTTCGCGTGTGTGCTTCCAAGGCAGACATGTCCGAATCGTATTCCGTGCCGGGAATGTTGTGACGTACCTCCGGCCCATCCCCATCCCGAACATTGCTTACAAATCCGCGTTTGTCGCCTGGTAACCAGCTGCCATACATCGTCCACGTCAAAAGCCAGTAGCGGTCACAGACGATCGGGATTTCCTGCTGGCTCGGATTCATGATGCAGTATCCGTCGGGATGATTCTTCTTCCGATCCGATTCTTGAAAGAATCGAAGGAAGATGCCAGTCGTCATTCACGACATAACACCCGGGAAAAACGAAATCCGGGCACTCACGTGCACGGCTCGCCCAAGGCGAGCGGGGGACGTCAGTCCCCTGATTCCTGCGCAGGTTCATTCGTGATGCGAATCAAAGACCTCACCGCCGAAGACTTCAGGCGACCTGTCTCGCGTGTCCGACGCCCGTTGATTCGTCGTTCAACGCCGACAACAGTAATTCGGCCGTTCGTTCGGTGGCACCGGTCACAGCTGCCTGATCAGCCAGCTCAGACATTTCGTCCCTGCGGCAAGCGAGTGAATTCGGATCCAGACACCATCGTGTCAGCTGGTCAGAAATCGCGGCCGCGTCTGACGCCGGGTTGCCACAGGACACAAACTCCGGCATCAGTTCTTTGTCGGCAATCAGGTTTGTGAGTGTGATGAATCGGCAGGTCATCAGCACTCGAGCCGCCATTCGCCCTAACCGGCCGACTCTGTACAGCACCACTCCCGGAGTCCTGCGAGCAAGGAGCTCCAGACTGATCGAACCACTCACCATGAAACAACAATCCGCCGCTTCAATCACTTCCGACGTCCTGTCCACGTAGTAGGTCATATCCGCAGCCACGCCGGTGTCCGACTGCATGCGCTGGCATTCGCTGCTGTGGTCCGGGCTATAGTTTCCGATAACCCACCGAACATTCGGCACACGTTTATGCACGCGGTGAATCACATCCAGCATCACCGGAAAGTTGCGGTCGACTTCGTGATTTCGGGATCCCGGCAGAACGGCAATAACCGGTCGCCTGGATTCAGAAGCTCCCAATTTCGCCACCAGGTCCATGTCCAGTTTTCGAGACGCGACTTCATCAAAGAAAGGGTGTCCGACCCACGTCGCGTTCACGTCGCGGCTTTTGTACCACTCGAATTCAAAAGGCAGAGCACAGATGACATGGTCGACCCATTTGCGAACACGACGAATGCGCCACGGAGCCCATGCCCACAGTTGCGGCGGCATGTAGTAGAACACGGGAATGCCGCGTCGCTTTGCGGCCTTTGCAATCCACCAGTTGAAGCCTGGGAAATCCACCAACACTACGGCATCCGGTGGAGTTTCATCGAAGAACGTTTCAGCCTGAATGACCAGCCTGCGGAACTTTGCCAGCATGGGAATCACACGAAGGAACCCCATCACCGCCAATTGGGTCAGCTCAAACTGCAGACTGCAACCCTGTTTCCGCATCTCCGGACCACCAAAACCCTCCGTCTGAATCTTCGGGTTGCGAGTCTTGAGCTCCTGAATCAGATGTGCCGCATGTTGGTCGCCACTGGGCTCACCGACGGAAAAGAAAATGCGCATTTTGGATCCATCCACCTGTGTTCCGATACTGCCACCGGATTGTCAACACGTTTTGTCGTTTCTTAAGGGGGCAACAGTGCCTCGCCGCCGCACGTTGCGATTGTCTCACGACATCAGAATTCCGTCAACACAGACCCCGTAACTGGTCACCGACACCGGCTCCTGGAAGACAGGACACGCGCAATGGACTACGTTTTCGCCTTTAACGCATTCGAAACGCTGTTGTGGACGTGCATCGCAGTCGTTCTGTTCGTGACCGCAGCACGTGACCAAAAGATCCGAAGACGGTCAACCCTGGCCGCGTTGACGTTTCTGATCTTCGCAGGCTCAGAGATCATGGAGATGCAGACCGGGGCATGGTGGCGACCGTGGTGGCTGCTGGTCTGGAAAGCGGCTTGCGTCGTAACGCTGATTGCCGTGGCAGTACACCACTGCCGCTGTGAGCATGCGTCGCGCGACGTTCATAACTCAGAAGAATAAACAACAACGTCAGGCACCACCGCCGGTTCTGTCAGTGTCTCTGGTCGGCTGCCCAGAGTCCAATGTTTTGAATACGCGCTTGGGCCGCTGCCTTTCGCAGACCGGGCTCAAGGTCCAACGGCAACCCGAAGCGGTCCAATAACTTTGCCTGCCCGGTCGACAGTGCCAACTGATTGATCAATGTGCCGTCAGCCGTGTAGACCCAGGCCAGAGTTCGTCCGTAGCGATCCGTTTCCTCAGCCCCCATGCGCAGAGTGACGACACCGCCGCTGATCTGCTGCCGCAACCACGCTGTCGATTCATCGCCAAATGGCTCCTCTTCCTGGTCATGATGTGCCACCTCCGGAGCGTCAATTCCCAACAACCTTACTCTCTCTCCGCTGTCGGTTTCGAATGTGTCACCGTCCAGCACCCAGGCAACCGTGACGTCCTTTTCGCGACGCTGCTTCCCGTACGGTTCGCCCGAGATAGAAACGGCGTAGCGATACACCAGCAAGGCGGCGATCACCGCGAAGGCGACATGTCCTGGTGTTGGTTGACGAATCCGGCGCATTTGCTTCCGTCTTCGGGCAGAGCAGACTACTATCAGTCCACGGGACGTGGTTACACAGGAAGCTGTAACCACGTTAATTCTGACACAGATGTATGTTCAACCAAAGGCACAGCCGCCGTGAATCGCCCTCACCTTCGATCATTTTCTTCAATAGCCATCACGTCACTTGCAATTGCGGCTCTGTTGCCGTCATCCGAAGTCGCGGCCCAGCCGGCCGGCTTCAACTATGACGAATCCAGCGTGCCTGACTTTGCCCTGCCGGAATTGCTGAAGGCGCAGGACGGTTCTGCCGTGACATCGGCACAGCAGTGGCACAGCAAACGTCGTCCGGAGGTTCTGGCACTGTTCCAGGATCACGTGTTCGGTCACCAGCCGGATGTCGTGCCACAGCTACGAATCCGCGAACGTTCCTGCAAACAGGATGCCCTGGGGGGCAAGGCTGTCCGCCGGGAAATCACGGTTTTCTTTTCCGATGATGACAATGGCCCATCGATGGACATTTTGGTCTACACGCCCGCCGCCGCTGAAACTCCAGTGCCGTGTTTCATGGGCTTCAACTTCCACGGAAATCATTCCGTGGACCCGGATCAGGCCATTCATATCACGACATCATGGGTTCGCAACGATTCGAAAAGAGGCAATACCGACCATCGGGCCACGGAAAAGTCGCGAGGAAAAAGCAGCAGTCGCTGGCCGGTCGAAATGATCGTCTCACGAGGTTACGGAGTTGCCACCATCTATTACGGCGATGTGGATCCGGACTTTGATGACGGATTCAAAAACGGAATCCATTCCATTCTTGAGTCCGACACAACAGAACGCGCAGGGGACGCCGGTGGTTCCATCAGCGCATGGTCGTGGGCATTAAGCCGAGCTCTCGACGTACTGGAAATGGATCCGCTTGTCGACGGAACGCGTGTTTCCACGTTCGGTCATTCACGTCTCGGCAAGACGTCGCTGTGGGCCGGTGCGAGCGACGCACGTTTTGCGATGGTGATTTCGAATGATTCCGGCTGTGGTGGCGCGGCTCTGTCACGGCGGCGGTTCGGTGAAACGGTCAAACGCATCAACACTTCGTTTCCGCATTGGTTCTGCATCAACCATCGCCAGTACAACGACAACGAAAATGCCTCACCTGTCGACCATCACATGCTGATGGCCCTGATCGCTCCACGACCCGTCTACGTCGCCAGCGCCGAGAGGGATGTATGGGCCGATCCCCGTGGTGAGATGCTGTCATTGTTTCACGCCGGTCCCGTGTTTGAGTTACTGGGGCGCCAAGGCCTGCCAAACGATGATGTGGCCACGGTCAACCAGCCCATTCAGACAGATGTCGGATATCACATTCGCACAGGCAAACACGACGTGACCGACTTTGACTGGACGCAATATATGAACTTTGCGGACCGCCATCTGAAGTAGACAGCAGCATTCTCAACCACCTGGAACAGTTTGAAGCATTTTACTTTTTGTCGTAGCGGAAGCCGCCAAGGATTTCGGCCTGTCACCGCCGAAATTCCGGGCGAATTCCGCTACAGAACGACCGCGTGAAACGCTGTTACGCGTCCTGTGGAATATTGTCGGGATCGAACCAACGAATGGGAATACCGCGGTCCCGGGCATGTTTCACTTCAGCGCGTGTGCTCGATCCAACGTGCCCACCGGTATTGATGACCAATACCTCGTGGGACATGTCGATCTTATCGATATGCAGACCGTCCAATGCCTCCTTATGCGCATCGACGTCGATCGATCTGCCATGAGCGTCCTCGGCTCGGTGGCCGAACACTCCGACCGACAGCACGATGTGTCCCTTCAACGTTTCCTGCAGGTTCGCCTCGACAAAGTCTTCGTGAAACCTGGTGGAGCCGCACAGACACACGATCTTACGCTCACTCATTGCCACAACGCCATTTTGATTTTCCATGTTGAATCCGCCAGGTCATGGCCGTGTCGTGAATAGACTTTCCATTGTGGTGCAGGCGTCCCGCCTGCGAAGGGCAGCCGCGACGCAACCGGAAAGCAACCGAGACGGCCACACCACAAATAGGGCCGCAAACGCCTCAATCGCTTCCCTCCAGTGCCATCCATGACCGGTTCTGATAGCTACAAGTGCACCCGGACGAAGCGTCCGGCAACAGGACCAGTCCGCCGACGGGCAGAGCGTTGATCCAGCAGCCCGGACGAATACCACCATAGTTTTCCGTTCCTGCATCGCGAGTAAAGTCGAAGTACCCAAGCGTACCGGAACGAAACATTAACAGGTTGCGTGAACCCGACAGCTGCCCGCAACCGTACGACTTCGGCACAGCCATGGGTTTCGCTTCGCCGGAAACCAGATCCAGAGCAGAGGGATGAGCAATGATTGTGTCCTCATTGATGAGCGGGCGAGTCGTATAGCTGACCTTCTTCTCCCACAGACGGTATCCGTCGGTAGCATGGTACGCCGCGATCCGACCACCGACCTCGGACGGAAGTTTGAATCTTGTAGGCTGGTAGAACATCAGCACGATGTCGTGACGTGCACTGAACGCCAGAGTCGTTCCGAAAACCTCCTCGTCAGTTTTCCACTTTCGTGCACCGGTCTTCGCGTCGAGCGTAATGAGTTGCCCGCTCTCATGGCCGACTGGTGGTGTTTTCGGTTTCTGCCCGCGTCGCGCGGGTGCATTCGACAGCAGGTCATCCAGGGCCAGAGCACGATCTATCAGATGAACGTGTCCGGCACCAATGGCGATGGCGTTGTGGCGAATGGACTCCTGAGCGTCGTAGCGCCACAGCAGCTTTTCTGTGGCGACATCAAAAGCGAACAGCGAAGTGGATTCCGAAAACTGTCGCTGCATATGGTCGTCTGCACGGATGTAGGCATGGCGAACGATGTGTGCTTCATTGGACGTCGACCCAAACAGCACTCCGTCTTCACAGGCAATATATCCCCACGTGGATGGTTTGCCGTCGGGGTGCGGCGGTGCCGTGAACGTCGCCCTGACCTTGCCGGTCGCCACGTCGATACGCAGGCACGTCGGACCGTTTCGCAGAAAAATGCTGTCTCCCGCGATGCAGATATTGCTGCCCGTCACCGCTGTACCCGCCAGATGGTCCGCGTTGTAGGCATCCAGAATTCCCTTCTGCTGAGATCGCCACAGCGGATGACCGTTGTACGCATCGACCGCGAGGAGTTCGTCAAGGCCTTCGGCAAACAAACGGCCTTCGTGAAACAGAGGCGACGGACCACGTCCGTGACGTTGCGGCAGATCCAGGTCAATGTCGCGAAACCAAACGGCGGTTAACGGCCCCTTGATGGTATCCGTGGAACACAGCGTGTTTGCCGGATTCGAATACAGGTGAGTCCACTCTCCAGCGCCCTCCAAAGGTCCACGAGTGTTGACGGACATGGAACCGATCGGCCCAAGGCAGGCTACTCCACCGTACGGTCGTTGCAGCCGTAATGCTTCCGCCGAATCCTCGGCCACTGCGCCAGCAACCAGCAAACGCTGCGACACGACCAGATTCGCGAAATACTTTGGAAAGTGAGTGTCTGACGGACTGCCCACATGCACGGTCACACGCGTTCCGTACAGCCCCGCGGCGTGCAGCTTCCGCCGCGCCGTCGCAACTCGATCGGGATCCGCATCAACAGCGACCACAAACAGGTCGGACTGCCTGATCAGTTCGTAAGCCAGCTGACCATCGCCGCAGCCCAGATCCACGCAATAGCCTTCCGTCACTCCCGATTGTTCGATGATCTCAGCGGCCGCTCGTGCAATCTCAGGATTGTCTGGATACGGCGCGGCATCTGTCTTCGACCGATGTGCAACCGGCGCCGTTAAGACATCCGATACGGCCCCGTAGCAAAGAATCGCCCCGCTGGCCGTGCTGACAAACAGCTGCCCGTCTGACACCGCCAGCCCGTGCGCCACGTCATCGACCTCGGCGGACCACAGCAGTTTCCCGTCCTGAGCACTCACCGTCGCAATTCGTTTTCCACCACTCGTCACAATCGTTTCGGCGGCCACGATCAGCGATGTCCCCGCGGGCACTTTTTTGACCTGCCATTGAGATTCGTGTGCCGGCACGGTGATCGGCTGACCTTTACGATCGTTGGTCTGCTTCATGACGACGCTCAGCAGACGCAGCTGATCTCCGCTGCCATGCACGATGCCTGCCGGTGACGCCGCCACAGCTCCGGCAACGCGGTCCTTCAGCAATGATCCATCGTCCATGCGATAGGCGTACCCGCCGTTGTAAATCAGGTCGCCTGCCAGCACGGCCGTCGTGCCGCCGCGTTTCGTGTTCTCCTGCAGACGATAGTATTCAAATTTTCCGTTACCGCGACGAAACACAGCCGGCACGGCTCGCCCGGTCGGCACGAACAGTCGATCGTCGTTGGCCAACAGATATCCCTGTGCCGTCACTCCGCTTTTCGCATTGGCTCCACCGTGTGGCTGTGGCATCTCGATGCCGCCGGAACTATCGTTAATCCAGACGATGTCTCCGGTATCCGGATTCATCGCACGAATAAAGACGCCTTCCGACTGCCAGATACCCGCCGCCCAGTACAGCAGTCCGTCCTGAATGACAGGGCCACCACGAGCAGGCCACTTGGAGATCATCTGCGTGTTACCGAGCACCCGGTCATCCTGCGGCCCGCCTCGCCAACGCTTAATCAGTTTGCCGTCCGATATCTGCAGGGCATATAGATAACCATCATCGCTGACAACGTATAGCCGCTCGTTCCAGACGGTTGGAGCAAACCGTACCGGCCCCTCTGTGAAGAAGGTCCACTTCAACGCTCCTGTCGTTGCATCCACAGCCGTCACTGTTCCGTTCACAGAACTCGCAAAACAGACCAGTCCGTGCGACACCACGACGTGATTCGTCCGATCAAAACTCATCCGGTCATCACGCGGCCACGCGGGCGCCGGCGGATGCTGAGGATGCCACGACCATTGCAGCGCCAACTCTGCCGGCAGAGCATCCGTCGTATAACCACTCCGCGCCGAATCCGCCCGCCAGGTCGTCCAATCGGAAGCATTCGCGGGGGGAACGCTGGCCAGAGCAACGGCACAAACCGAAACGATCAGTTTCATCGTGGAATCTCGTACGAACATCAGTGTGGACCTTACTGAGGAAGGAAACGCAGACCGCAGAAGCAGTGAACGTCACAGGCAGAAAGCAGCAGCGGAGTTGTGTGGGTAGGCGACGGCTCGCGTCAGGGGCCGTGTCTGTGAATCATGACACGTTTGCCGGGCCGTGTAAATTCGGTGCGTTCACAGGACTCTGAATTTGCCGCCCCATCTCATGCCTGCGCCTCGAAACCGTACCAGTCGTGTAGGCCGTGACCGAGCGAAGCGCTGTTCCGGCACCCTTCGTCTCATCTGGTTTGTAACGTGTTACGTCTATCGCAATGCCGGGGCTGCGTCGCCGCCCACGCCTCCGGAGACACGTTAGGTAGCGCGGGCTGCCAGCCTACACTACGCAGATGGTTTTGCTGAAATGCGTCCGTCATCCTGCAACAGCCCGTCCAGCGTCTGCAGAACGTCGTCTTTGTTGTGGTACCAGTCGCGGGCCAGAATCACGCAGATGTTCCAGCCAAAGGCTTTCAGCAGTTGAGGCTTCATCAACTCGCGTTCCAGCAGATCGGCCTGCCGATACCATTGCTGATTGTCAACCAGGATTCCGAGACGGTACTCCTGGTCACCATCGCGGCGAATGGCCAGATCGCAGCGGAAGTGCGATTGGCCAACATTCAGATCGACTTCGAAGCCACGTTCATTCAGCTCGTCGGCAATCTGCTGAACCAGAACCTCCATCTCATCCGTCGGCAACAATGTCGAGTCATCGCGACCACTCAGACTTCGCAACACGGTCGCCACGGTTTCGGATCGTCCGGCAGAGCAGGCCTCGGCATAGCGCAGGTAATTCTTCAGACAGCCGGCTCCGTCGTTGTAGTCGTTGGTAATCGCCGACGACCGCATCGACGTCACCAGCGCCATGAAGTGTTTTGCTCGTGAGAAGGCAACGTTCAGTCGTTTCTCACCCCCGGACATGTTGATGGGCCCGAAGTTCATGCGCGTCTTACCCTGGGGATCCGGTCCGTAACAGACGCTCATGATGATGATGTCGCGTTCGTCGCCCTGAATGTTCTCCAGGTTCTTCACAATCAGCCCGTTGAAGTGTCCGTCTTCTTCGCGCTCAAACTCGGCCTCCAGCAAGTCTGCAAATTCCGCATCGTCTTCAGCCAGGGCCCGCACGGCCCGCTCAATCTCTTCCTGCTGCGCCTCCGAAAACGCCACAATTCCGATGCTGTGGTCCTCTTCACCAATCAGCAACTGACGCACAAGCTGAGCGATGTATTCGGCTTCCGGTGTGTTACGTCGCTTACTGTAGACGCCGTTTTCAAGAAAGTGAAAACTGACGGGCCGGGTCAGCAGGTCGGCAGCGGTAGCCGAGCCGTCTTCCGCCGACGCAATCAGGATTTCCTGTCGACGTTCGGTGGACAGATGTTCCTCGGGCACCGTCAATAGTCGCCCGCTGTAGAAAGCGTGGTTTGAAAAGCTGATCAGCGATTCTGATCGACTGCGATAATGCCAGCCCAGCATTCGCGACGGAAGGTTGCGCGCCGCGTGATTCAGAAAACTATTGCTGTTCAGATCGTACTGAACGACCTCGCCCTCTTCTTCGATCGCCAGTTCGTCGTCTTCATCATCACGTTTCGATGCAAAGAAACTTGTCGGTGGCAGTTGCATTTCGTCACCGACAACAATGGTTTGTTCGGCACGAAACAATGAAGGAATGGCCTCTTCCAGCGTAATCTGGCTGGCTTCGTCAAAGATCACCACATCAAAGTGGTGGGACGTCAGAGGCAGCGTGTCAGAAACGCTCAACGGACTCATCAACCACACCGGCTTCAGATCACGAATGACCAACCCCGAATCATCGGCGGCCAGGTCACGGATCGACTTGTATCGCATCGACTTGCCGAACTCATGTTC
>JAPYTO010000055.1 GCA_029941865.1 Fuerstiella sp.
TATTGACAGCGTTACACTTGCTGAAGGAAGCACGGGCAACACGGACTATATATTTACGGTAACACTCGACACAGCTGTGGACGTGCCTGTAGACGTGGATTATGCCACCGCGGACGATACTGCAACAGATGCTGACGGAGATTACGGTGCGTTGAACAGCACTGTTTCCTTCGCAGGATCCTCCGGGGAAACACAGACAATTACCGTTTCCGTGACGGGTGACGAAAAGGTCGAACTGGACGAGTCGTTCTTTTTGAATCTTACCGGAATCAATGCAGCGGGGCGCGACGTTACGTTGTCGATATCTCAGGGTGTCGGCAGTGTGATTAATGATGACAGCGCGACGGTCAGTATTGATGATGTTACCATTGTTGAAGGCGACTCCGGCACGACGGATCTGACGTTCACGGTGACACTCGACGCAGAGGTCGACGCTTCGATTACTGTCGCCTTCGACACTTCCGACGATACCGCCAAAGTGTCCGACAGCGACTACAACGCCAACACCGGGAACACGCTATCGTTTGCTGCGGACAGTGGCGGGCCACAAACACGAACGTTTACCGTCCAGGTGACTGGCGATCAGACGGTCGAGCTGGACGAAACGTTTCTGGCCATCTTAAGTGGACTTGTGACCAACGGTCGCAGCGTCAATATCGATAAGGCGCAGGGCGTGGGTACGATTGCCAACGACGACGCGGCATTGTTGAGCATTGACGATGTTTCCACCGTCGAAGGCGACGCCGGCACCAGCACGGTTACATTCACGGTGACGCTGGATTCCGATGTCGACACCGGCATTTCGCTGGACTACGGCACCTTCGGCAATACGGCAGCAGCAGCTGATGGTGACTATGATGCTGCCTCAGGCCCGTTGATGTTTGTGGGTTCTGCCGGTGAGACCAAAACCATCTCAGTCACGATCAACGGCGACGAGAAGGTTGAGGCGGACGAGTCCTTCTTCCTGAATCTGTCGAACATTGGTGCCACAGGTCGCAACGTCAACTTTGGCGAAGCACAGGGTGAGGGCACGATAATCAACGATGACTCGGCAACTCTTAGCATCGACGACGTCACTCTGTCCGAGGGTGATTCAGGCGACACGTTCTTCACATTCACCGTCACGCTGGATGCCGAGGTGGATACTGCGGTCAGTGCTGATTACGACACAACTGCTGTCACAGCAACAGACTCAGACAACGATTACATGTCTGCGAACGGCAGTATGGTGTCGTTCGCGGCGAATGCCGGATCGGGGCCACAGACGCAGACAGTTTCGGTTCGGGTTTATGGCGACCGAAAAGTTGAACTGGTTGAAACATTTCTGGTGGACCTGTCGAGCATTGCCGCGAATGGCCGAGACGTGACCTTTGCAGATAGTCAGGGCCTGGGCACCATTCTCAACGATGATGCGGGCTCGCTGACAATCGACGACATCGCGTTGCTGGAAGGCGATTCAGGCGACACAGTGTTCACATTCACGGTTACGCTTGACGCTGAGATTGACGCTGCTGTCAGTGTCAATTACGACACTGCGGAAGACACGGCTACGCTGGCCGATGGTGACTTTCTTGCAAACACCGGCAGCACGCTTTCCTTTGCTGCGAATTCAGGTGGGCCGCAGACTCAGACCTTTTCTGTGGTCGTGGTCGGCGATGAAAAGGTCGAGCTGAATGAAGCCTTCTTCGTGGATATTTCCGGTCTGGTCAACAATGGACGCGACGTCACGATCGGTGACTCGCAGGCACAGGCTGTCATCACCAACGACGATGCGGCCACGTTGAGCATTGACGACGTCGTTCTCGCAGAAGGTGACTCAGGCAGCACGTTCTTTACCTTTATCGTGACTCTGGATGCCGAAGTCGATACGGCAGTAGTGTTTGATTTTGACACCGCCGACGATAGTGCCACGGTCGCCGATGGTGACTACTTCGCTGCCGCAGTGGCTGGTCTTTCGTTTGCGGCGAATGCCGGTCCGGGCATTCGGACCCAGACGCTGTCCGTCGAGGTTGTCGGCGATCTGAAGGTGGAACTCGATGAGACATTTCTGCTGACCCTGAGTGGGCTGTTGGCGGGCGGACGCGACGTCACGTTTGCCGGTGGCGGCCGCAGCAGATTTGTCCGGGGAACAATGACAAACGACGATTCTGCGACCCTCAGCGTTGACGATGTCACTCAACAGGAAGGCGATTCCGGTGACACGCTGTTTACGTTCACTGTCACTCTTGATCACGAAGTCGACGCCAACCTGAGTCTCAACTATTCAACTGTGGCGGGAAGTGCAACGGACGTCGACAACGACTATCACCCGATTGGGTTATCCACGTTCGACTTTGATGCCAACAACGGTGTCGGCAGTCAGACCCGGACCGTATCTGTGACGGTGTCCGGTGATCAGAAGGTGGAACGTGATGAGTCTTTTCAGGTTATCCTTGCAGGGCTGAATGCCTTCGGCCGCAGCGTCACCTTAGGCGACAATCTGGGGCTGGGGACGATTCTTAACGACGACAGTGCGACAATCAGTATTGACGACGTAACGCGGGTGGAAGGCGATATGCGCACCACCAACTTTACGTTTACCGTAACGTTGAATGCCGAAGTCGACACGGCCGTGACTCTGTCCGCTGCCACGGCTGAAGGCACTGCAACGATCGCCGACAATGACTTTGCAGCCATCGTCGGCGGCGACCTGACGTTTGCAGCGGATGCGGGAGTCGGTCCTCAGACGCAGACAGTCACCGTTTTGGTTACGGGCGATAACGTGGTCGAACGGAACGAAGGATTCTTTGTAAATCTCAGTGGGCTGCTGGCTGGCGGACGCGATGTGACCCTCGCTGACGGGCAGGGGCTTGGCACAATCACCAACGATGAATCGGCGATAATCACGATTGACGACATCACAGTGGATGAGAGCAATGCCCCGGCACTGGATCTGGTCTTCACTGTGACACTCAACGCGGATGTCGACACGGGCGTGACTGTGGGTTACGGCACTCTGGACGACACCGCAAGCACGACCGACGGCGATTATTCTGCGACTTCGGGAACACTGTCCTTCACCGGGACTGCCGGTGAATCGAAAACGATCACGGTTCTGGGATCTGGTGACGGGACGGTCGAACTGGACGAACAGTTTCTTGTCAGACTGTTTAATCTGTCTGCGGGTGGTCGTGATGTGACGACGGCCAGGCCTGCCGGATTCGGCACGCTCCTGAATGACGATACTGCGTCCCTGAGCATCAACGACGTGACCCTCAGCGAAGGAGCATCCGGCACTACCGACTTCACGTTCAGTGTTGGTCTCAGCGGTGATGTGGACGTTCCTTTCACGGTCGTTTACGACACGCAGGATGGATCCGCTACCGTTGCAGGGAACGACTATTCCGCCACTTCGGGGTTGCTTACGTTCCAGGGGGTTGCCGGCGAAATCAGAACCGTCACCGTTCAGGTGACTGGTGACACCAACGTGGAATCGACAGAAACCTTCAAGGTAAACCTGTCGGCCATATCAGCTGCAGGGCGGGCTATCACGGTGGCGGATGGTCAGGGAGTAGGGACCATCATCGATGAAGATACTGTTCTGGTGACAATCAGCGACGCTACTGTCACGGAAGGGCACACACCGAACAGCTCGTTTCTTTCGTTCACCGTAACGCGCGACAACGTGTCTATACCCATTGACATCGACTTCGCCAGCGCGGACGGCACGGCCACAGTGGCAGACGGCGACTACATCCCGGTTTCCGGGACGCTGAATTTTCCGGCTTTCGCGCCACCGTCTGCTAACGTGGTCATCGAGGTTGTCGGAGACCATCGGCTTGAAGCGACCGAAACTCTCTTTGCCAATATCTCTTCCACCACGACAGGTGTCGTCATTACGGACAGTCAGGCCGTCGGGACAATACTCCAGGATGACGGGTTCGTAAGTGGCCAGAAGTTTCACGATCTTAACGGCGACGGAATTAAGGACACCAACGAACCGGGGCTTGACGGGTGGGTGATTGAGATCCTCGATGCGGCGGGACGAGTCGTCGCGACCGGTGCCACAGCAAGTGCTGATCTGAATGGCGACAACGCGATCGATCCGTTTACCGAACGTGGTCTGTACAACATCCCAACGGGTGCTGGCACGTGGTGGGTTCGCGAGGTTCAGGTACCAGGCTGGCGGGAAACAGAGGCAGTCAGCGACGGAGATCCGGTGCTCAGCAGTGCAGAATTGGCCTATCAGTTTGATCAGCAGTTTGAGCTGCGTTTCACCGGAAACCTCTTCGACAACTGGGGCGGCTTTGATGAGAAGTGGATGTATGGTTCAGGAGACTGGTTCTTCATCACACCGGACGGCAGTCTATTCCAGTGGGATGGCAGCCCTCAGTCGGCTCTGACTGGCGATCTCGTAGGCACGCTGGACGCCAGATTCCATGCGACACCTTCATTGCTTTACGACGCGCGGCCGCTGTTGGGGCGTCAGATCATGGTTGTGGCTGGCCAGACGACGGACGGAATCGACTTCAGCAATATTCCCACCGGAAGCGTTGAGGGACGCAAGTGGCACGATATCAATGGTGACGGACAACGGGATCCGTCCGAGTCGTGGCTCAATGGCTGGACAATCCAGCTGACTGACGACGGTGGAAACGTTCTTGCAACGACGGTTACAGCGGACGTGGACCTGGACGGAAATGGACAGATTGACCCGAATACCGAACGGGGCTGGTACCAGTTCCTCAACCTTGTTCCAGGCGACTACGGCGTCACAGAAGAAGCACAGCCGCTATGGTCACAATCCAGCGGCAATGGAGAGTTTTCACAGGAGGCGTACCAGCTAAATCAGGAACGCGATTTCCGCACACCAGCGAATGACTTCCTGAACTGGGGCGGTCGAAACGAAAAGTGGCTCTGGAGCTCCTTCGGATGGCACTTCGTAACGCCGGACGGCAGCGTCTACGAATGGGACGGGAGCAGCCAAAACAGTCTCACAGGCCGGCTTCTGGACACGTTCAACTCTTTGTACTGGCAGGACCTTTCTCTGCTGTATAACGCCGCTCAGCCAAGAGAATTTCTGGTGACGATTACCGGTCAGGCCGAAACCGGACTCGATTTTGGCAACACGTTCGCACAGGACCGCAGCGGAGCGGGTAACGTTTCCCTTATTGTGACGGGGCCAAATGTAACGTTGACCGGTGATGCTCAAAGCAACTCGGTCACGGTCTACATGGATACTGTTGGCAATACGTATGCACAGGGTATAGGACAGACGACGGTGAATGGGCAGTCCACACCGGTTCTGTTGTTTAACAGTCAGCAACAGTCAACGGGCACCATCACCGCAGCGTTAAACGAAGGAAATGATCAACTGACGATCGTCGACCTGGTCACGGCACGCAATCTCACGGTGCAGACCGGGGCTGGCGATGATCTGTTGGCTTCGCTCAATTCCACGCTTGGCAGTGTTAACATCAGCAGCTCCGGCGGTGTGGACGAAGTACGACTGCATCAAAGCCAGTTCGCGTCCCTGAACGTCAGCGGCACGGGACTGACCAATCTGGAAGACACGACCGTCAACGGTGACCTGACAGTGAACGCCAGCGGAAGTGGAAATCTGGTATTCATTCAGCAGTCAATGATCGTCGGATCGACATCAATTCAGACCGACAATCTGAACGATTCCGTCATTGCCAACCGTTCTGTTTTCCGCAGCAATGTTTCCATTGACACGGGTGCCGGCAATGACCTGGCGGCCTTTCTTGCCAACCGGTTTGATGGTGAATTTGCGGTCAACACGCGAAGTGCGTCAGACGTGGTTGGTCTCGTGAATGGCAATACTTCCGTATCGACCCCGGACCTGCGAGGCGGTTCGGGGTCCGATACGTTTGTTGGGGATGGCAGTGGTACGACACCACGAACCATCGGGATTGAATCCAACGGCGGTGTTAACCTGAACAGCCTGATTGACCTTGCCCTCAGCAATTTTGACGACCTGGGCCTGGATGGGTAGGGTTGGCCCGGTTTGGTATTCAGATGAGGATGTAAGTCGACTACAGCGTTTCACGCTGACTTGTGGCCGCGAAGAACGCTTTTCGATAGCAGTTTTGTGACTCCCACGAGCCCGTATCGTCCACGACAATAGGTATACTGCTCTATGGACGATGAATTCGTTTTTCGGCGGCCACGTCGACTGCGCCGGTGCGTTCGTTCGCCGTCATGTCGTACATCGTTCTCAATAATCGCTCGGCCGCTGGCGTCAGACTGCAGGCGCGTCGCTGCATCGCTGCACGGGCCGTCTGAATGCTTTGCTCCAGAGGCCAGTCTGCCGACACTTCGCCGAAGCTGACATTGCAGAACGACGGAATGTGCCTGGGAAGCAGGCGACCGCCGGGCAGTACCAGCGTCATGACTCCGATCGAAGAACCGGTGTTGAACATGCTGTCGATCGCGGTCTTGGTATGGTCACCGATGAACGATCCGACTTTGATTGTGCCCGAGTCGATCATCTCTCCCTGCAGCGGCACTCTGACTGTGCTGTAGTCACTTTTCAGGTCTGATGTTGTGGTAATCGCACCCAGATTCACCCAAGGGCAGACATAACTGTGCCCCAGAAATCCTTCGTGGTATTTATTGACATACCCGTGGAGAATCGATTCTTCGATTTCGCCGCCCACGCGACAATGCTCGCCGATGGTTGTCCCTTCACGAATGAGTGCACGAAACATGCGTGTCCCGCGGGCAATGTGGCAGGGCCCTTCGATGCGGGTGAACGACTGGATGTGGACGTCACGATCAATGGAAACCGGCCCGCTGCGCGTGTCAATCACGACGTACGGATCAATTTCTGCCTGCTCCGATATGTAGACGTCCGTCGGACTGCCCAGGCACTGTACATGCGACGAATGCGTGCCCTGAGAAACGCCTTCGTCCACGTAATCGCGTTCCAGCTGTCGGCCGTTCTGGTTCACCAGATCCCAAGGTCGATTAATCATCATTCCGGACGCGTCCACCACGCGACGAGCCCTTGCGAGTCCCAGCAATGTCTCCTGAAAGTCATCGTGTTCGAGCAGTCTGGATTCCTCAGGTGCCAGCGCGATCCATGCCAGATGTCCGTCGATGAAACCCGCGTTGTCCATCGTGACATCATCTGCCTTCAAGCGGGCCTCCGGCATCCAGCGACCGTTGAACAGAAGAGTGGGGCCGTCCCGCAGCCCCGCCAGGTCGTTGACCGCTGCCTCCGGATGTTCCTCCGCATAGACAGCAGCAAGCCATGGACGAACGATTGCGCCCCAGCTCTTCGCCGGAAACCAGCGCTGCAGTCGCCGTCGCAGGCCTTCCCGGCCACACAGCAGCTCGAAAACCGGCCGCAGCAACGCGATAGGTGCCAGTTTCTCAGCACTTCTATCTTCGTATACACACCACCGCATTGTCTGGCCTGAATTCTGTGACACCCCTCTGCTGTGGGGGCTGACGGTATCGTATGACGGACTCTGCGCAGGATTTTGCACGGTGAGCGTTACTGCGTGAATGGGCAACCAGAGAATCGGCACGGATATTCAATTCGTCACCGCGTTCAGCGTGCCCGGGTCGGCAGTATCCGTGCAGGACAGGCGGCGACCGGTTGTTTTTGCCGGTTGGTGTTTCTGGTTGGTGTTTCTGGCGAGAGTTCTCGTTAACCCGTCGTAAGGACATGCCATCAGCCGTAGTCGCAGGTCCGTACAGCGTTGCGGCAACAGCTTTCCCCGAACCGCGTCCCGGCCGCGAGCGTCACGCATGGTGAAACACAGTGATTCCAACAGGCGCGGTCAAATAATCAACCGTACGCCTCCAAGTTCCGCGAGATCGTAAGGCAGACGACCGCCCGGGGAGCCAATGAACATCAGGTTGCGTGGGATGTTCCATTCTTCAGAGAGTCGCTGGATCAACTCCGGCCCGAAGTGTCCCGCCAACTGCACAAATTCGACGTCAATCTCCGGGTAGGCCTGATCAAGAAACTCAAGTTCCTGCACCAGATTGTCCGGCACCTGCACCTCCTGATTTGTGATGGTGACGATCTTCAGGCGATTGGTGTGTTCGTTCTGCCGCACGTACAGCAGTGCGTTGTTCAGATTTGCGATGTTGTCGCCACGCGTGAAGAACACAATCTGCTGCGCATTGATTTCCTCGATCTTCTCACGCACGGCCTTCGTGAGTCGATCCATTGGCCCCACGATAGCGGCGGTCAGGCTGCGGACCATGGACAGGAAGGCCTTCAGCAGGACAATCCGCATTAACATGACTGCAATCACCAGCATCGATGGAACAAAATACTGCAGGAAGGTAATCAGATAGCTGGGGTCAATAAGGGCGTTACCGACAAGGCCGACCAGCACGGCACACATCCCGATGATGACGGAGATCCACTTCGCCTGCGTCGGACGTGGCAGGTTCTTCCGCTTGATTTTCAGCAGAATATTGCCCAATGCAAACAACGCCATCACAGACAGAAATGAAATCGTGTACAGCCCGGCCAGGTTCTTGATCTGGTCCTCATCTTTGGCAGTTTTTGTGATAAACAGAACGGAAACGCACAACACGAAGAACCCAATGATGATGCGGTGAGTCGTGCCACGACGGTTGGTCTTCAGCAGAAACTGAGGCAGACAACGGTCCAGTGTCATGCGATGCACCAGTCCGGTCACACCCACAAAACTTGTCAGCACGGCACCGCTGAGTACCAGCGCCGCATCAACGGATATGAGAAAACTGAGTTTCGGCCCGAAGTATTTACCGCCGGCAACTTCGCCAAGATGCGCCAGCAGCGCGTTCTGATGTTCGCCAACCGCGCTGATACTCACAAGGGCCAGAGCCAGCAGCGCCATCAGCGGGTTAAAGAAACTGACAGCGATCCACATGTTGCGGAGAGTCTTCGGGAATACGCCCGCCTTCTGCTCTTCAACAAAATTGGACGAACTTTCGAACCCCGATATCCCCAGCATGGCGGCCGAGAAACCAAAGAACAATGCCATCAACAGGGAACCGCCTTTCTGAGGGGATTCGGAATCGACGGTGCTGCCGGCCGCAGTGTCATTCGTTTTCGGATCGGGCGTGTCCGTCGCACTAACCGAGTGCGATGGAAGCGGCTCATTCATGTTTGCGACGAATGTGTCTGTTCCACTTCCGGCGACGTGCACCAGTCCCACGATCAGCAGCAGTGACAATGTGGCAATG
Source organism: Fuerstiella sp. (assembly GCA_029941865.1). Classification (GTDB taxonomy): domain Bacteria; phylum Planctomycetota; class Planctomycetia; order Planctomycetales; family Planctomycetaceae; genus Fuerstiella. The sequence continues at coordinate 9,196 of JAPYTO010000055.1, forward strand.
TGTGTGATGAAAATGAAGATCGCCAGCACGGCAGATTCGGTGATCCCAATGATCGACAGCACCATGAAGAATGCCAGCAGCGCGATTGTCGCGGAGAAAACAGGAAAGCCATCACTGATGTGTTCGACGTAGTGCATGCCTTCCAGGGCGGAGATCACTGCGGTGGCCATGTACGACAGCACCGTCAGGCAGGCCGCTATGGATGCTCGGAACTTGCTGGTGGTGTTCAACAGAGCGTTGTAGGCGCCGCCATTCAGCGGCAGAGCACCAACGACTTCTGCGTAAATCGAACGGAACAGAAACAGAACGGCCGCCACCATCAGCAGTGAAATTGGCGCCAGCTTTCCCGCATAGCCGATTGCGAGTGCGGAAACGTACAGACACGACGACGTAATGTCGTTGCCACAAATCGCCGTGGAAGCCAGTTCGCCCAACTGACCGTCGTGGATTTTCGGAACGTGAGTGGCGGGAGCAGATTCTGACACAAGCAATCCCTGTCTGCGAAATGGTCAATCAGCCGCGAACCGTATCGGCATCCTGGAAATCTGACAACGCCGTTTGCCGGGTGAATCAGTTGATGATGACATGAAAGCACTAAAACGGCACAGAATCGAACCGGATCAACTAATCCGAGTCATTTATGCCTGCTGAGGCAGGAGTCTGGCGGCACGGCGAACGCGTTACGCCTGTCGCTTTGCCCGGGACGGCTGCATCCGTCAGAGGGCCGTTGGCTCCAGCAGGTCGTCGCGGCAGCGGTCGTGAGCAAGTCTGGCCACGGCAAACGCACAGGCAGATTCGGAAATCTGGTAACGAAACATGCCGGACAGCGTGAGTTTGTCGGCGAAGGGAAACGCATCCGAGTGCTGCAACAGACGCTCAACAACGAAGGCTCCGCTGCCGCTTAAAATGACAGTTGGCTTTTCGATGTCCAGGCAACGTTGATCCGCCGTCTCCATCACCGCAGCCAGTTCGTCCAGCACCTGACTGATGGCGGCCCGCAGATGTCGACACTGAGCGTCAACAACATGCTGGGCGATCAATTTCAGATCCTGATCTGACAGTTCTGTGGAATCACAGCAAACCATGTGAGCCAGTCGGTTCAGCGAACACGGTCGAGTCAACGGACGGCCATCGGCGGTGTTGGTATCGTTGGCGTCTTCGCTGACCATGTCGGCAACAAGGTATGCGTCTACGACCGTTGCGAATACTTCCGCTGCCACGGGACATTGCTGTCCATGCAACGGAACGGTATCAACAATTGCGCAGATTGGTGTTCGGGCAGCTCCCGTGTAGACCAGTTCTCCGGATAACAGGCGGTCAGGATCGTTCAGCCCGGCGGGCACCGGAAATCCGTCCAGCAGCGGAATGATGTCCGTTGTTGTGGAGCCCATGTCGATCAGCAGGGCCGGCCCGTCCGGGACGGCTCGACCAGCCCATGTTGCCAACGCATGCCAGTTCGCGGCGGAGACAAGTGTCGGCAGTTCGCGTGCATCGTCGGGTTCGGCAAACTCGCCGGACGTTAACCAGACTCGCAGCGGCACGTCCGGAAAACTTTCTTCCACCGCCCTGATCACAAACTCAACACCCTCAGCCTTTGTTTGAAAACAGTCAGCCAGTTCGGCGGTCAATGTTAAGGCCACCATGTCCGGATTACTTTGTTCTGCGGCCAGGGCTCGCAGCGCCGCAGGCAGTTCTTCTTTCTGTTGCCACATCGCAAACGGCACCGCAGTCGTATGCCCGTCTGCATCCGACGCCTTGATATTCGCTCCGCCAATGTCCAGTCCCAGAACTCTCATGTTGCCTCTGCAGTGGTTGCGGTATCAACGTCGTCGTCGTCGACGGCACCATCGGGATCACGGAAAAAACGATAACCGGTGCCCCGGACGGAAACCAGATGCTTAGGATTTGCCGGGTCGACTTCGATCATTTTGCGCAGACGCATAACAAAATTGTCGATGGATCGACTGGTGATCTCGGCCGAATCCCGCCAGACGTCCGACTGCAGCCGACTGCGGGACAGAACGACGCCGTCGTACTTCAGGAAATAACGTAGCAGCTCCTGTTCTCGTGTTGTCAGTGCGTGCACCTCACCACCGTTGTGCAGTTCAAACCGGCCAAAATCGACCTGGACATTCCCAAATCGCTCGACATCGTGCACGGTGCGAGTCGTCGCGCTGCTGTCGAGTGTCCGGCGACGAACCTCCAGAAGACGGCGGACTCGACTGAGCAATTCCGGCAGGGCAAATGGTTTTGTGATGTACTGATCAACGCCACAGTCGAATGCCTGAGCCTTGTCTTCGGCCAGCGTTCTGGCAGTGAGTGCCAGCACCGGGACGTCCTCGTCAACTCTGCGTAACTCACGGCACGTTTCGTAGCCGCTCATTTGCGGCAGCATCAGGTCCAGCACGATCAGATCGAACGGTGGCGTCGCGTCGCGATGCAGGTCCAATGCCGTTCGGCCATCGCCTGCCACGCTGACTCGGTAGCCCTCCTGTTCGAAGTTGAAACGCAGTATCTTCGCGATATTCTCTTCATCTTCGACGACCAGTATATACACTGCTCAGACCCTCGCTTTCTCGCCGGTTTCTACAGACCCTTTTGCCGTGTCGTGAACAGAGGCTGAATCGGTCGGTTTGTCGGTCGGTCTTGCGAGTAGTCGGCCCGGAAGAGTGACTTCGAATACGCTGCCCGCGCCGTCCGGACCGTCAGAAATTGTCACTCGGCCCTTCATGATACCAACCAGCGTGCGGACGATGTACAACCCCAGCCCTGTGCCTTTGCGAGTACGCTGTAACTCATCACTGCCACGAAAGAATAATTGGAAAACCTGATGTCTTTGGTCTTCGGGAACGCCGGCGCCGTGATCATGAACGCGGATGACAATTCTGTCGCGACCCCGTACCATAGCCGAAACATGCACCTTGGGCGGATCACCGCCGTACTTCACAGCGTTGTCCATCAGATTGCCAAAAATCATTTCCAGCAACATTCTGCGGGCATCAAGATGCAACGGTGCCAGGTCAAAGGCAAACACTTCCGCAAGTTCGTGTTTGTGATGCCGACAGGCAACTTCGGCACAGTCTGTCAACAGGTCGCTTAGGTTGACACGTTCCGGCTCCGTTTGGCTGCCAATGGCGTCCAGTCGTCCGACTTCCAGTAGCTGATTGATGAGCCGATCGAGCCGTTCCAACTCCGTTTCCATTGTCTCATAAAACTCGCGACGATCGGTTTCGTTGAGTTCCCGCATTAACAATGTGTCCAGATACAAGCGCAGGGCTGCGATGGGTGTCTTGAGTTCATGAGTCACGCTGTCAACGAAGTTCGACTGCCTTCGGTTCAGCTGGATTTCCTTAATCGTCAGTACAGAATAGAACGAAATGCCGAACAGACTGATGCCCAGTGCGATTGATCCCAGCACCAGGGCGAGCCATGCCTGCTGCTGAGCGAGCAGAATGATCAGCACCAGCATCAACGTGAGGTTCAAAGTGCCGAGGACTGCGCTGGTCCAGATCGGCAGCTTCAGGTGAGATCGTTTTCGGCGAAAGTCGGCCATCGGGGTTTTGCCGCGTTGCTGATGGGTGGGGGGTGTCTAATCTTACCCACCGGTGCCGCGTTCGGACAGCAGCCACGTTGGGAATTGTGCCCGGTCCAGCCAGAGTGGACCGTGGACAACCGTGGGAAAGGCCACACGGACACGCTGTTGCACCTGTCTACACTCGTCGATTCGCAGACCAATCCGGCCGGAACAGGCAACAGACATCCCGGGATTGGGGGCAAAAATCGCGATTGCAACTATGCTGATACGACGACAGGTTGTCCCATCCGTTTGAGCCACAGAAAGTGTGACTTCACCGCGGAGCGCATGGTCGGGTGCGCATGATAGGGGACATTAAATTCAGCCGCCGTTTGTTCCACGATCTTTGCCAACGCCGGATAATGAAGGTGGCAGATGTGAGGGAACAGATGGTGTTCAATCTGAAAATTCAGACCTCCGGTGAACCACGACACCAATCGACTTTCCCTGGCAAAATCGACCGTTGTGACGACCTGGTGCACGGCCCAGGAGTTATCGATTCTCATCGATTCGGGTTCGGGCTGGTGAAACTCCGCCTGCTCCACACAGTGAGCCAGCTGAAACACGACGCTTAGCACGACTCCCTGCCCAAAGGACGCCACAAAGAACCACAGTACGACATGGTGCCAGTCATGCAGATACATCGGCAGTGCAAACGCCAGCGCCAGAAAGACAATTTTGCCGACCAGCATGAACACCAGAGCCAATGGTTTGACACGCGGCATTTTTGTGTCCCCGATACGCCCTGTGATCAGGCCCGCGGCATCGTCATAGAACTGCCACTTAAAGGTGATGAAGCCGTACAGAAACCACAGATAAACGTGCTGAAACCGGTGGAAACCCAAGCGCCGCTGGTGAGGTGACAGACGTCCCAGGGGTCCCACGTCAATGTCGTCATCGATACCCGCGATGTTCGTGTACGAATGATGGATAACATTGTGTTTTTTTTTCCAGAAGTACGAACTGCCACCAAGGATGTCCAGCGTAAATGCCATCAGGTGGTTGACCAGCGGGAATCGCGAATACGATCCGTGTCCGCCGTCGTGCATGATGTTGAATCCCACCGCGGACATCGCCACACCAAGAGAAACCGACAGTGCCAATGCCTGAGGCCAGGTGGTCGCCCAGAATACGAGACCCACGTAGGACAGGAACAGCCAGGTCAGAATAACCGCTGTCTTGACGTACATCCGAAGATTGTCGCGTTTCGGCAGGTCCGTCTCAACGAAATAGGCATCCACTCGCTCTCGCAATGCCTGCATGAAGCCATCGGATTTTCCGAATTTGACGAGCTTTGGGTCAGGGAGACCTGAAGAAATATCTGACATTTTTGTATTCGGACGAAACACACGGTGCGGAAACTCGGCCGCGTCAAAGGACGTAGCCCGCGGCACAAACAGGTTGTACAGCGGCGGCAGTTTATCAGAGTCCACCATCTCATGCGCTTGAGTCGTCGTCTTGTTTCGAAAGCCGCCTCAAAGTCGCAGGCCCGCCTGTACCGTTTCGCGGACGTGGGCCGTAAGGGCGCTTCACTTCGGTTTGCGGCAGAAAAAACATTGAGTTTGAACGCTTCCTGACGCGAATCTTTCTGCGGATGAACTGATCTTTCCGGATGCAATGCGGCTTCCTTACTAAGGTGGTAGTTGAGTCGGGACCGAAGTACAGTCCCTCAGTCGGGCTGCACCGACTGCCAATAAGTACTTCGTTTCACTGTCCGAACAAGCGTCCGCTTTGTGAACCAGATCATTCCGCCCTCGTTGCTGTTCGACTTTTCACTGCCCGTCAGACAGTGTTCTTCACCATCTCATCGCAAGACAGGGCGGCTGTTGAAACCGTCTGAAGTGTCATCATTGTTTATGCCAGCATCACTGAACGACCAGCCCTTGTTTGCAACGGTCACGGCAGGCTGGAATCCAAAGGGGCTGGGATTTGTGTTCCACGTTTCCGGCAAACCAGAATCCTGTGCCGGCAGCAGCGGTGACGTCAAACACTCCGACTGTGCACTGATCTGGATCGATACCCGCCCCGCCGGTAACGTGCACCGAGCGACCGAGTATTGCCACCACTTTGCCTGCCTTCCATCAGATGACCAGGCCGAAGGAAAGCCGTCTGTCGTTGTACAGCCGATTGCTCAGCAAAGGATACAGCGAACCGAATCAAATCCGGAGAAGATGATCTGCCGGACGCATTCGAGGAAAGATGGCTACGAACTGGAAGTCTGGATACCTGGTGATCAGTTGAACGGTTTTCGTGAAATCAGCGACCTGGGAAAGGTGGGGTTCTATTGCGTCGTGCAGGACAGCCATCTGGGAGACCAGCCGCTGATTGTGGGCGATGATTTCCCGACAAGCTACGACCCATCCACATGGATCCAACTGGAGTTGCAGTCGTGAACCCGTTTGCTTGTTGGTATGCAGCAGCTGCTGCGGTAGTCCGTGTGCCGGTGGCGATTTTGTTGAGTTTGCTGGTGGCGACCCTACCTGACGCTGCCGTCGCGCAGTCAACGCGGCCCGAACGATCACCGTTGGTCCAATCGTTGTCACCGGAACGCCAGCGGCGACTGCAGACCATCAGCCAGACGATTTCTGATGAAGTTCCGCTGGTGATTGCACATCGTGGAGCATCGGGTTATCTGCCCGAGCATACCACTGAAGCTGCGGCACTGGCTCATGCACTGGGCGCCGACTTTATTGAGCAGGACGTCGTGCTTTCTCAGGACGGCGTCGCAGTTGTGTTTCACGACGTCACTCTGGAAGAAATCACCAATGTTGCCGACGTGTTTCCAGACCGTGGTCAGAACGGCAGTTACTACGTTTTCGACTTCACGCTTGCCGAATTGAGACAGTTGAGTGTTTTTGAACGGTTTCCGTCGACCGAAAATTCGGATGGCAACGGACGATTCCCGCAGAATACCGGACGTTTTCGGCTGGCAACTCTGGATGAACATTTGCAATTGATCCAGGGCCTTAATGTCTCACGCGGTCGGAACGTTGGTGTCTATGTCGAGATCAAACAGCCGCAGCTTCATCGCGAACAAAACCTGGATTCTTCAAGGGAAGTCCTCCGCGTACTCGGGAAGTACGGCTACAGGAATGCCCACGATCGTGTCTTCGTGCAGTGTTTTGATGAATCCGAACTCCATCGACTGAGAACCGAATTGAAGTGTCGACTTCCGCTGATTCAGCTTTTGTCCGATGAACCATCGGACGAACGCCTGGCTCGAATCGCGAAAGTGGCCGACGGAATCGGCATCAGTATTGCCGCAGTTATCGGCGGGGCTGCTGACGACCCGGCACGCCCACGGGTGACGAATGTCGTCAAGGCTGCTCATCAGCACGCGATGTTGGTTCACGCATGGACTCTTCGCACGGATTCCCTGCCGGATTATGCTGCGGATCCGGCAACGATGTTTAACTGGCTGGTAAGAGAAGCCGGTGTTGATGGAATCTTCACGGACCAGCCGGACATTCTTCTGTCCTGGCGCCAGATCGCACGGGCACAGGGACGAGTGGAGGGGCCGTTCAAGCTGCTTGGTAACGGCGCATCAGTGAGTGAATGACCGTGTCTGCCTGGACAGAAAGGCTGCCCTACGTGGTGTCTGACGGCATGTGGAGGTTTCGTGCCGCTGTTCCGCGACCGGAAAACTCTCGCTGCAGCGGCTCGGCCAAAGAGCTTGCAGGACGTGACTGTGCCTTTGCCGCCGGCCATGTCCAATCCCGCAGGTGTGATCGAATTTTCAGCGTTTTGTGGTTCTTGACGAACAAAAGTGGGGATGTTTGACGTTGTTGGGTGTGACGTCCTGTATTTCAGAGAGCTGTAATCGCCGCAAATGGTGGTCTCAGTTGGCGATACGGCATTTGAGAAGCCGATCAAAAGATTGTCATCGTCATGTTTTCGAACTATGATAATGTGTAGATTGTTGGTTTTCCGCGTTATGGTCACGCGCAAACCGTCGTTCCTGGTATGCGAACAGGCAGTATTTTCGTCAGCGGCCAATTCGGTTTTGCAATGATTGTGAAAGCCGGTAACACTTCTGCCAGGTGAAAACTTATTGTTGGGGCAACGGTTTCCGACTAGTGTCAACGGGTGCTCGGTTCCCACCGTCAGTTCCCATGTTCAGAGGCATGGCCTCATCAGAATCGTCAAACGGGGATTCCGTCGTGAGTACACTTGAGGCCAGTACCAGCCAGGCACTTAGTGCCGACGACTCAGACTTCGGCAGCGGAGTCTGGGACATTCTTTATGACATGCCGGCGTGGGGGATCAGCCTGCTGGTCCATGTCGCCATTCTGGTCGCCCTGATGAGTATTACCTGGGTCATTGAGACGCAGCGTGAAGTCGAAATCACTTCCACGTTCGAACCGGAAGATATTCGCCAGGAAGAGTACGTTATTGACACAGAAGTGTCCGAGGAAATTGGTAGCGACAGCAGTTTGAACATTGTCGGACCCTCGATGGCAGTTGCCCAGAATAGTGGCATCGACAATCACCGCGAAGAGTCTCAGCGGATCGACGAGGTGCTCCTGGACCCTCGGCTGCAAACGCCTGAGAGCATGCCGACCCCCAGTGAAGCGGAGTTGCTGGAATCGATCGATCTGACGGGAACCACCGAGCACGCCGGCGGCACGGAAGGCGCGATCGACCGCATCACCCAGGAAATCGCTGCCTCCCTGCGGCAACGCAAGACCCTGGTGGTGTGGCTGCTGGATGAATCGTTGTCGATGGAAAGTCGACGTGAATTGGTATCGAAGCGTTTCCGCGGGATCTACAAGCAACTGGGATCCCTGGATGTTGGCGCTGAAGAAGCGCTGAAAACGGGTATCGTGGGTTATGGCAAGGAAGTCCATCTGTTGCAGGAAGAAGCGACTTCTGATCTTGCACTGCTGATGAAGGCTGTGGATTCCATTAAGAATGACAAGTCGGGAGAAGAACGGGTCTTCACGGCACTGAACATGGCTCTGCGGACTTACCTGCCGGCAAAACGCAAGATGCGAGCCAACATGATGATGATCCTTGTCACCGACGAACGCGGCGATGACTTTCAAATGCTGGAAGATACGGTGCGTCGATGTACTCGTGAGGGCGTCAAGGTTTATTGCATTGGCAACACATCTGTATTTGGCCGCGAGAAAGGTTATATCCGCACAAAGTGGGTCGCAGACGGAGAGACCTTCGAGAAAGATCTGCCCGCAGATATGGGACCGGAAACGGTTGCCGCTGAAGGGCTGCAACTTCCGTTCTGGACTGCCAGTGCCCGAGGACTGGACCGCATGTCGTCCGGTTATGGACCATACACGCTGTCAAGGGTGTGCGCCGAAACCGGCGGAGTGTTCTTCGTGGCTGAGGACGGCGGGAGACGTAAGTGGGACTCCGCAATCATGAGAAAGTACTCGCCGGACTACCGTCCGCTGCGAGACTATCAACGCCAGCTGTCGACGAACTCTGCAAAGTCGGCGCTCGTCAACGCGGCCAAACAGACAGTGCTTGACGGAGACGACATCCCCGTTCCCCGGCTTCAGTTCCAGGCAAACAATGATACGATTCTTCGGCAGCAAATCACGGAGGCTCAGAAACCCCTCGCCACGATGGACTACTATCTTCAGGCGCTGCACGCCACTCTGGCAGCCGGTGAGCGTGACCGGGACAAGCTTGATTCGGACCGTTGGCGAGCCAGCTATGACCTTGCCATGGGGCGAGTGCTGGCGATGCGAGTTCGTGCGTTCGGCTACAACGCCATGCTGGCGGAAATGAAGTCGGCACCAAAGTCATTTGAAAAACCAGGGAACAACCAGTGGCGTCTGACTCCATCAAAAGACGTGAACGCAGGTGCTACGGTTCGCAAGCTGCACAAGAAAGCCCTTGAGTATCTGACTCGCGTGATCGACGAGCATCCAGGAACGCCTTGGGCTTTTCTGGCAACGGTCGAACTTGGTGATCCACTCGGCTGGGGGTGGAAAGAAAGTAAGATGCAAATTGCCGCCAATATGGGTGGCGCCGGGGGCAATGCACCTCAGTTCGCTCCGGAAGAAGAAGCCCGCCGTCAGGAACAGCGTCGCCGTCAGCAGAAAATGAAGGCCAGCGAACCAAACCTATAAGCCGAAACGCAGCGATACGGTGACCACTACACGTGAAATTATGCGGAAGTGAAGCGGAACCGCCAGGGGTTACAGAGCTCCTATATCGCCACGGTTGACGTCGAGAGATTGATGGTCCGTACGCATTTCCACATGCGGATTTGCTGTAATCCCCGCGAATTGCTGACTCAATGGCCCCTTCCGGACCGGAATTGTCTCACTCAAGGCGGAAGGGACATCTGTACGGAGCTTGCGGGACAAAACGCGCTTACTTTGGATTTGCTTCCCTAGGGGCTTGCAGAAGCGCGGCATTAGACGTTTAAATGGCGCTGGGGAAATTAGCTGGGTAGGGGCAACATGGTCGTTGCACCCTCTTTACGTACTTCGTTTGCGCGCGAATTACTGTCGATTCAAGTACGAATCAGGCAGACGCATGATTTCGCACTGCGCTCGACGGTTCGTTGATCATGGAACACGACCAATTTCTGTTCGTGATCGTGGAGAGTCCAACGTGGCTGCTCTACGTGACACTTTTGCTGACGGCCATATTCTTTCGGTTTTCGCGGTTATTGACCGTGCGAAATCTGGATTTGGTGCTGTTGCTGCTGCTGTCGACTGCACTTGTCGTCTCGGCGTCGTCCAAACGGGACGACTTGGCGAGTGCTGGTCCTGCGTCTCAAGCGGCACAGCTGCAGACCCTGGATGGCGATGAATCTCAATCGACGCCGCTGGGTCCGTTAAATCGATTCAGCTCCTTCATCGTTCTGGCATTGTCAGTGTTATTGATCGTGCGTCTGACGTTTGACGAATCCCTGACCCGCCGACCACGCCTGGAACAGAATCTCAACCAGGCGGCGCTGACATTTCTATTCTTCCCGGCCTTCACAATTCTGATGACGGGCGTCTTTCTTAAGGAGCCGCCGGTCCGAAACATTGACTCCGTGAAGTCGGGGGTCGCTCTGCTACAGGGGCAGGAGTCGTCAGACGTGACAGCCGCCGGTGACCAGGCCATTCCGCCGGCAACTGAGACCATCATCGCCGCCGGCGCGGCTAAGGTGGCAGAACTTTCCGGGCAGGTTGATCCGGAAAAGGATCGGGATGTTTTCGGTCGTACACCGACGGAGGAAATGATCGCCCGGATTCTGGTCGTGGTCGCTCACACGACAGTGATTCTTGGGCTGATGTACATTGGGCGAAAACACTTCTGCAGTGTCCAGCTCGGTATCTCCATGAGTTGCCTGTACCTGCTGCTGCCGTGTACAGCATTCAACGTCCATCAGTTGAGTCACGTTGTCCCTGGAGCCTGCCTGACGTGGGCGTTTGCCATGTACCGAAAGCCGGCGGTCGCGGGTGTCCTGCTGGGGCTGGCCTGCGGGACATTATTCTTTGCCGTGTTTCTGCTGCCGCTGTGGGCGGTGTTCTATGGGAGGAAGGGCAGCCTTCGATTCGGGATCTCGCTCGGTGCCGTTGCTGCTGTGGTGCTGATGACCTTCGCACTGACCTCCGCAACGACGGATTCCTTTGTTCACAAACTCGTAATGACGGCCAACTGGACAGCGTACCGCCTGTTTGACGCGGCGACGCCAATGTCTGAGTCCGCGATTGGTCACATGTATTTGCGGATCATCCTGGCCGCTTTGTTCTTTGTGATGTTTGTGGCGATGACCGTCATTCCCCGAAAGAGAAACCTGGAGAATCTGCTGGCCAACTCAACCGCCCTGATTGTCGCCGCTCAACTATGGTATCCTGAAGACGTTGGCAGCTATGTCCTGTGGTATCTGCCTTTGCTGATGCTGGTAATGTTTCGCCCGCGTCTGGATCGATTCGTCCCGCCGGAATCGGATGACTCACACACCGCGCAACGTCCCAGCGATCAGAAGACGCAGCATGCGGCCGGAGCGTTGTCGCGAGTCACGCTGTATCACTGACGGTTGGTACCGCAGGTGCGACCAGTCGAGCGCGAAATCGGCTGACAGATCAGCAGCTGTGAAATACCTGCAGGTGCGTCGCGTCTTTGCCTTGCAATGCCCGATCGCCACCGCCACCATCCGCACTTCCCATTGTTCCGTTCTCCTTGCACTGTCGTCTTTCCATCCATGAGCATTCTACAGACTTTGAAATCCCGTTTTGCGTCGGCACTTTCTTCGCTGAGCGATGATACCGGCCCGCTGCTGGAAATGATTCGATCGTCACAGGATCCGAAATTCGGTGACTTTCAGGCCAACTGTGCCATGCCGCTCGGCAAACGGCTGGGGAAGTCACCGCGAGAGATCGCCGCAGAAATCGTCGAGAACCTGGACGTCAGCGATTTTTGTGAAACGCCCGAAATCGCCGGACCAGGCTTTATTAACCTGCGGCTTAAGGACGACTGGATTGCGGAACGAGTCAGCAGCATCGCTGGTGACGATCGGCTGGGGGTGACGCCTGCTGCGAAGCCACGACATGTTGTCGTCGATTTTTCCTCGCCCAATGTGGCCAAGCCGATGCACGTCGGCCATCTGCGAAGTTCCGTCATTGGCGACGCGATTTGCCGGACACTGCGTTTTGCCGGCCATAAAGTGACCAGCGACAACCACATTGGTGACTGGGGCACGCAGTTCGGGATGATCATCTACGGCTATCGGAACTTCGTCGACGCTGCCGCCTACAGCAGAGATCAGGTCGCTGAGCTGGCACGTCTGTACAAACTGGTCAATCAACTGTCCGACTATCACGCAGCAAAAGCCGGGCTTCCGGAATTGCGTTTGCAGCTGGATCAACGGCAGCAGGAACTCGATCAGCTGACGAGTGATTCTGAGCCTGCCGACAAAAAGGCAAAGAAGAAGCTAAAGGCCCAGCGGAAGGCTGTGGAAGAAACGCGTTCGTCGATCGAATCGGCGGAAGCCAAAGTTGCCCACGTTGATACAGATGCGCCGTTGGCGGCACAAGCGAACGAACATCCCGACATTGCCCGCCTGGCGCGCCAGGAGACGTCAAAGCTGCATGCCGGTGACGAGCAGAATCAACAGTTGTGGGATGAGTTTCTGCCGGCGTGCCTTGCCGCCCTGGATCAGATTTACTCACGGCTTGATGTCCGTTTCGATCTCGCGCTCGGCGAAAGCTACTACAACCCAATGTTGGCGGACGTGGTCAGTGACCTCAGGGCGAAGGGACTGGCCACCGACAGCGATGGTGCCGCGTGTGTTTTCATTGAAGGCAACAACGCGCCTTTCATTGTTCAGAAAACTGACGGAGCCTACACCTACGCGACGACTGATCTTGCCACGATCCAATATCGTCTGGATGAACTCCACGCGGATGAAATCGTCTACGTGGTCGATAAACGACAATCAGAGCACTTCAGTCTGCTGTTTAAGACCTGCGAACTCTGGGGCTTCGGTGACGTGAAGTGCCAGCATGTCAGCTTTGGCACGGTGATGGGTGACGATGGCAAGCCGTTCAAGACGCGATCGGGTGACAATGTCGAACTCGGGAGCCTGATCGACGAGGCCATTGCCCGCGCTCGCAGTGTCGTGGATGAAAACGACGATCGGCGAGAGCAACCGGCGCTGACGCCCGACGGACGTGCGCGGGTCGCACAGATCGTCGGCACAGGAGGCATCAAGTATGCGGATCTGCATCACAATCGAGACAGTGATTACGTATTTGATTGGGACAAGATGCTCGCCACGACAGGCGACACAGCCACGTATATGCAATATGCCTACGCTCGTATCTGCGGCATATTTCGAGAACTCAACGTCGACCGACAGAAGATCGCCAGCGGCAAAACGACGGTTCTGCTGACTTGTCCGGAAGAACGAGCACTTGCTTTGCAGCTGACCCAGTTTGACTACGCTGTCGACGCCGTTCTGGCTGATTATCGCCCCAACCAGCTGACGTCGTGGCTGTTTGATACTGCCGGAAAATTCAGTGTGTTCTACGCGCACTGTTCCGTCAAGAAGGCCGAGTCACCTGAGCTTCAACAAAGCCGCCTGATCCTGTGCGACCTCATGGCTCGCGCATTGAGTACGGGACTCTCGCTGCTGGGCATCGAAACTGCCGATGTGATGTGACGGCAGACACGGGCGTGAAACAAGTCCGATGACCGACTGACCTGGTGTCGGTCGGGTTGCAGAGCGTCAGATCAATACCGCAGGACGCAGCCGAAGCTGAGGCCCCTTGTGTAAAAAGTATCCAGATCCACGCGTTGGCTGACGATCGGATTGAACGCTCCAGCGGCGCCGGGCACGCTGTTGTAGTGAAGGTTGTTGAATGGCCGAGTCACTTTATACATCCACATGAAGTCGTAGCCGCCGAAAATTGAAAAGTTGGGCGTCACGTGAATCTCACCGGCAAAGCTCAATTCAAACAGGGGCGTGAATTCAATGTGGCTTTCGTTGAACGTTCTGAGAGGATCGGTGGCAGATACCGCCGTGCCAACAAGCGGGCCGGACTGTGTTCTGGCACGATGATCGTTCAATGTGAAGGCCATGCGTGGAGTCATGCTGAACGTGAACTTGCGATGCACAATGGACGCCCGAGCACCAACCTCGGGGCCATACATGTTGTTTGACGTGGTGGATCTGATTTGGGAGATCCGTGTCGCCGGAGCCGCTCCTCCACCACCGTTGAATAACCCGAGTTGCGTGAATTGTTCTTCAAAGTTCACGTAGCGAAAACCACCCAGCCACTGCCAGGAAATTCCTTCGCCCGGTACATAACTATCCCGCACCAATATGACTTCCGCGCCCCACATTTTCGCCGTCAGCTCTGCTGAGTAGCTCTGGTCGTAGATCAGATAGTTGGCAGAAGCAGCGTCGGTCGGAGCGCCGTTGGTCAGCAGCGGCACGACGACGTTCGGTCGAGCCACGGTGCCGATTGCCGGAAACAGCGGGTCGCGAAACGCCTGCAGGTTCGTCATTGAAAACGTATCTGTTTTTTGTTCTGTTCCAAAGAACTCCACTTCAAGTTCAGCGCCCTGCAGATCCAGCCCCCAGGTACCGCGGATTCCCGAATTGTCGGACAGATCGACGTCATTCAGGTTTGGAATGATTCCCACACCGGTGGGCGCCCCTCCGGCCAGCTCGTCGGACACCGTCAGCGGGTCTGTCAGGTTTAGAAGCGGAGCCCCAAGCGTCACGTTACCGGGACTCTCAAAGTCCATGTGCAGGTAGTCAATACGAAACCAGCTGCGCTTTCCAAGCGCCGTGACAAACTGTTCGATGGGCTGCTGATCGTCCCACAGCGCGGGCTTTTGTCCGACGTAGTAGTCCAGAATCGGAGCCTGATAACTCGATTGCGGGATGTGGACGCCCGGCATCTGCCCATAACCGTGTGGATGCTGTGCAGAAGCGACAGAACCCGCGAGAGTCATGCAGATCAGAGAGAAACATCGGAACAGGTTCGAACGGAACATGCGAACCGGACCTTCGTAAAGTCGTCGATGGGGTGCTCAACGTCGTATAATCCGGGTTTCCATTCGGAAATCACGGACCGCAGACAGGATTGAAACATCGATACACCCAACCGACCGTGATTAAACACAGCCTGCTGTGGTCGATATCGGTCTGTGACGACTGTAAACTTTGCTCCAATTCTCCGGCTCGTGCCGTTTTTAACGCCTGAGGAAACTGGGGGCTGCTGGGAGTCCAGGTTGGTATTCTTACAACCCGCGATGCGGCACAATTCGCCGAATGTGTTGTCTGACGCAGACACGGTCAACTTCAGGGAGCGGGAAAGAACGGGAATAACTCCCGGATCTCCGCTTCTGAGGGCTGCCGTCCGTACTCGCAGATTTCGAATGCTTCGGCATATTTGACCTGCGCTGCGTTCTGTTCTCCGTACCAGCGAATCAAGGCACTGCGGTGCTTTTTGGCTTCGCTGCTCTGTCGTCGCTGCCATCGTTCCCGCAACCACGCTTTCCGCAATTCCGGCTGCGACGCGGGAGGTGCTGCTGCTGCCTTCTCAGCCGATCCCAGTGCTCCTCCTTCAAACGTCTGTGACTCCAGTGCCAGCAACGCATCGATTTTCAATTCGAGGACGTCATCCACTGCGACAGCGATGTCCGGTTCAAAAGGATACGGCTTCTGAAAACGATCGCTGGAGTACAGGAACACAGGGTTCTTCTTTAGCGGCGGAACATCGGGACAGAAAAATGGAACGGTGACCATAAATGCGGCGTCCTGCACCAACACCCCGACGTAGCGATGGTCCGGGTGATAATCCCACGGACGGTGCGCGATCACGATGTCGGCATTCCATTCGCGGATGAGACGTACAATCGTCCGGCGGTTTTCCAGGGTTGGCAGCAGTTCGCCGTCGTGAATATCAAGCACCTGAGACGTCACACCAAGACGCCTGGCGACTTCGGCAGATTCCGCAGTCCGACGCTTAGCGAGTTCGCCACCGGACATCTGCCAATGCCCAATGTCGCCATTGGTGACTGAGACCAGCTTGACGTGGTGTCCCTGCTGTGCCCACAGCGCACCTGTTCCACCGCTCTTGTACTCAGCATCATCCGGATGAGCTCCGAAACAGATAATGCGCAGCTTACCGTCATCCGTGTCATCGCCAGCGCACAGCCCCATTGGCATCGCGAAGACGGAAAACATTATCAGCAAGGGTCGAATCGTCATGCCGCGAATACTCCTCTGAAATCAGTTGGCAACCGGGATTCGGTCAGTGACCTGTGCGTAGACAAAGAGCTGACCGACGAGACGCATAACCTTACGGTATCACGGTGCGGCTCAGTTGTCATTGAATTCGAAGCAAAACGTGCGTTGAGAGTATGGTCACGGAAGTTGTGAATCCGGGAGGGTGGCCAGTGGTTGGCTCCACGACCGGCCACTGATGTGCCTGGCTCGGCTGGTGATTAGGCGAGCGGGGGACGTGAGTCCCCTGATTTCGACGCACGCGCGACGTAGTGCAGGCTGCCAGCCTGTTGCCTGCTTTCGGCGGAGGCAAGCTTGCCCGCACTACGGAAGACAGCAATCGGTGATCAGTCCTCGTAGCCGACGCCCCATCCGGGCACTGACGTGCCCGGTTCGCCTGGCAATGGGGCGAGCGGGGGACGTGAGTCCCCTGATTTCGACGCACGCCCAATATTGTCGGCGTTTCTTTCCTTGGCGATTTTCTGTTTTCGTCGTGTCCGCAGCGCTCACGAAGACGTCCTCTTGCCGGACGATGTCAGGCAAAAAACACAGTTCTAGTGGACTCGTTGTCCCGGGACTGAACCGTCGTCCGGGCTGAGCAAAAAGACGTTCTTACCGCCACCGCCGCTGGCACAGACCATGCCTTCGCTCAGCCCGAACTTCATCTTGCGAGGTTTTAAATTTGCCACGCAGATCACCAGTCGTCCGACCAGAGTTTCCGGATCGTAAGCCGCCTTAATGCCGGCAAACACGTTTTTCGTCGTTCCACCGCCCAGGGACAGGGTCAGTTGCAACAGTCTGTCCGCACCTTCAACATGGCCGGCTTCGACGATACGGGCGACACGCAGGTCGACCTTCATAAAGTCGTCGATGGTACACTCGTCTGCCAGAGGCTCGCTGCCTAGTGCGTCACCCGCGTCCTGCCATGTGTCTGCGGGATGAAACTGCGGAGCTGCTGCTTCGCTGGCTTCCGGAGCGGCCGCACCCGCATCAGCGGCGTTGTCTTCTTTGCTTTCTTCAATCATAGCTTTAACCTGCTTGTCCTCAATTCGCTTCATCAAATGTTGAAACTTGCTGACCGGCGTTCCCGTCAGCGGTGATTGACTTTCGTCCCAGCTTTCGATGGGTTTGTTCAACAGCTCTGCCGTCTGTTCTGCCAGTTTTGGCAGGACCGGCGAAAGATAAACGACCAGCTGCCGAAACAGGTTGAGTGCGACAGAGCAGACATCCTGCAGTTCAGCGGCTTTCTCTGGATCCTTCCGCAGCACCCATGGTTCCTGATCTTCGACATACTTATTGGCCCTGTCCGCCAACAGCATGATCTCCCGCATCGCCGCGTTGTAGTTGCAGTCTTCGTAGAATGCAGCCAGTTCCGTCCCTTTGGCAGCGGCATAATCGAAGAGACCACCGTCATCCGGGTAAGTGTCGCTGAGATTTGACTGAGCCACAAACTTTGCTGAACGCGATGCGAGGTTGACAAGTTTGCCGACAAGATCCGAATTAATCTTTGCGACGAATTCTTCCAGATTCAGATCGATGTCATCCAGCCCCGATCCCAGCTTGCTGGCGTAATAGTAACGCAGCACGCCTGACGGCAGGTGCTTTGCATACGTCGATGCCATGACAAACGTCCCTTTGGACTTTGACATTTTCTCACCAGCCACCGTCAGAAAGCCGTGAATATGTACCTTCTCCGGCAAGCTGAAGCCGGCGGTCTTCAACATGCCGGGCCAGAACAATGTGTGGAAGTAGGTGATGTCCTTGCCGATGAAATGATGGATTTCCGTGTCGGCGCTTCTCCACCAGGTGTCGAATTCTTCGCCGTTGGCTGCGCACCACTGTTGTGTTGACGCCATGTATCCGATTGGGGCGTCGAACCAGACGTACCAGTAGTCGCCAGGACTGTCTGGAATCTCGAAACCGAAGTACGGCGCCGGGCGGGAAATATCCCAGTCCCGCAGCTCGTCCCCCAGAAAGTGGCCTTTCAGGTAATTGGCCACTTCCACCTGCAGGTGGTTGCCAGACTGCGTCCAATCGTTAAGAAATTCGTGAAGTTGTTCCAGCTCGATAAACAGATGTCTGGCTGAGCGAACTTCGGGAGTGGCTCCGGAGAGAGTGCTCTTCGGGTTCACCAGTTCGGCTGGCGTATACGTTTTCGCGCACTTGCTGCAATTGTCTCCCGGCTGATCTTCGCTGCCACAGTACGGACAGGTCCCGCGGACGAACCGATCCGCCAGAAACGTCCCGGCTTCTGTATCAAAAAGCTGTTCGACATCCTTTTCTTTGACCAGGCCCGCCTCACGAATTGACTGCCACAATTGGCCGCAGAGTTCACGATTCTCAGCGCTATTGGTGCTGCCGTAGTTGTCAAATTCAATGTCAAAGGCGGCGAAGTCGCGGATGTGAGCGTCCCTCATATCCGCGATGACTTCTTCCTCACTGCGGCCTTCGTTCCGCGCACGAAGCATGATTGCCGTGCCGTGTGTGTCGTCAGCACAGACGTAGATGCAGCGATGTCCTCGCAACTTTTGGAATCGTACCCAGATGTCCGTCTGCAGGTATTCGACCAGATGCCCGATGTGAATATGCCCGTTGGCATAGGGCAGGGCGGATGTGACCAGGATTTTGCGTTGAGTCATTTTGACAGAATCATCAGAAGAAACAGGGGCGCCGCGAATTGGACCTGACAACGTGACGGCGGTCAATGTGGTACGAACAGTTGATTTCAAGACCCGACGAATTCAAGCCGGTTCGCCGCATGGCACATCCGGTGTCGTGATCGTCGTATGTGGTCGAGACCAGCATCCAGCGGATCACGTCACGTTATGAGTCATTGGCCGCGACACCAGTTTTACGCAGATCAGACAGGTGACGACGCTGAAGGCGACGGTCACTCCGACACAAACGGGCATCGACGGCAGTGAGTCTGTCACGGGTAGTGTTCCAGAGTAAAGCAGTCGTCTGAGTCCGGCAACGCCGTATGTCAGAGGGTTCAATCGAACAATCCACGACAGCCAGTCACTACCCCCACCGGGAAAGAAGGCTCCCGACAGCAGCCACATCGGCATCAGAAAGATGCTCATGATCGCATGGAATCCCTGAGTTGAATTCATCGGCCAGGCAATCAGGAACCCCAGAGCCGTCAGTTCAACAGCGATCAATATCAGAAACAGAGCTGCCAGGATGGCTGGCACGGGATCCAGTGTGATCTGCAACGCGGGACTCAATCCGACATAGCTGAGCAACGGGCCCACCAGCAGAAATAATCCCGCCTGTATGACGGCCAGCACAGTCCCCCCCAGCACCTTTCCCATGACGATGACTGATCGAGGCACAGGCGCCGCCAGCACACCCTGCAGAAATCCCTCGCGTCGATCTTCGATAATTGAGATCGTTGAGAAGATGGCGGTAAACATCACGATAAGGACTGCGACTCCCGGGAAAAAGTATTCCTGATAAGTGAGCGGCTGTGAAAGTCCGGCCGCCCATTTCGGGGGCTGAAATGACCCGCCAAGGCCGGCTCCAAACAGGACCCAAAAGATCACCGGCTGGCCAATGGCCCCGATGACTCGGGTGCGCTGTCGAAAGAAGCGTATCAATTCCCGCCACGCCAAAGCCCAAGCAGCGGACCACATGCTGCCAGGTTGTGAGGACGCATTCACGAGGCCGCCTCCTCAGAATCCTGCAAAACGTCATCCGGCAATACGTCGTCTGCGAAGCCACGCCCGGTGACTTCCAGAAATACGTCTTCCAGAGAGGGACAGGCCACTTCGGCCGACAGAACTCGGTCTCCGCATGTGGACATCACGTGTTGCAACGCCGCCGCTCCGTCTGGTACGCGAAAGCACATGCGGTTGCCAACGTTGCGAGCTTTGACCTGCAGCAGTGACTCGAGTACCGGTCTTAGCTCAACAGGGTCGCGACTTCGGATCGAGAGTCGATCACCGTCAATCGATGCCTGAAGTGTCTGGGGGGAGCCCTGACTTATGACTCGCCCTTTGTCCATCAGCACCAGGTGGGCACAGGTTTCGGCTTCCTGCATCAGATGAGTTGTCAGAACGACGGTCGTTCCTTCTTTTTGTTGCTGTTCATGAATCATGTCCCAGAACTGTCGACGGGCAGCTGGGTCCAGTCCGGTGCTGGGCTCATCAAGCAACAGCACTTCCGGGCGGTGCAACAGTCCTTTGGCCAGTTCAACTCGCCGCCGCAGCCCGCCGGATAACTCGCCGACAATCGACTTCTTACGGTCGGACAACGAAAACTGTTCCAGCAGTTCATCGATCCGACTGATAAGCGGTTTGCGGGAAAGGCCGTAGATTCGACCGTGGCACAGAAGATTCTCGGCAACCGTGAGCCGCGGATCGACGGCCGGTGACTGAAACGTGACACCCAGCTTTCGCCGTATCGAGGCGGGATCATTCTTCAGGTCTATGCCGCAAATACTGATGTTGCCAGCCTGCAGTGGAAGCAGCGTCGCGAACAGGCGAAACAGCGTGGTCTTGCCGGAACCATTCGGTCCCAGCAATCCAAACACTGTGCCCTTGTGCACTTCCAGGTCGACTGCTGTCAGCGCAGCGGTCTCACCATAGGAGTGGGAGACACTTGCGGCGCTGATGCAGATATCCGACATGGCTGAACACGAACTCAAAATATGTTGTGCCGGATGGTGCCGTTGGGCGTGCCCCTACAGCAGTCTTCAAAATCACGCGGTCGTTCTGTAGCGGAATTCGCCAAGAATTTCGGCAGTAACAGGTCGAAAGCCTTGGCGGCTTCCGCTACGACAAAAAGTAAAATGCTCTATTGCCGCACAGCAGCAGTCCGCCAACGCTATTCGGCTTTCTCAGCGGAAGCGGCCGGGGCTGTTTCGGTTGATTCGACGGGAAGATCAACAGCGTCATCGCCCTCATCAGAGTGGCCTGGATTCTCCTGCTTTTCCGCGTGCTCTATGTTGTCCGTATGACCGCCGTGCTCTGAATGGCTGGCATGATCTTCCATTTCCTGCCTCCATTCGGCCTGGGGAGCCAAAGGTGTGTAGTAGGCCACACCGATGTCGGGCAGCAAAGCCAGTGGCAGGCCGATGGCCAGAATCGTGGTGGGAGCCAACAACACGTACTTCCAGTTGCCTTCGAACTTCAGATGCATAAAGAACATCATCACGCACAAAGCCTTGCAGACGGCAACAGCCAACACCAGCACGATAGTCACCAGGTGGTTACTGAAGCCAGCCACGTCAAACGCGACGGAAAGCCCGGTGAACACACACAGTACTGCAAAGACTGCCAGGTAGTTGACGTGATGGGCACTGTCATCATCGTGTGCCATGAAATTCGATCCTGTATGTGCCCAGAGGCGAAAGAACGAGAACTGAAGGAATTAAGCAATGTACAGCAGTGGAAACAGAAAGATCCAGACGAGGTCTACAAAGTGCCAGTACAGGCCACTGTTCTCTACCCAGTCTGTCCATTTCTCATCAAGATTGTTGCCCTGCAATAAGGGCCGAGCGAACAGCAGCATGCCGACAATCACGTGAATGGCGTGAAAACCCGTCATAAGAAAATAGATAGAAGCAAACAGATTTCCGTAGAGTACAGGATGGGGCTTAAAGACACCTGACTGTACTGCCTCACCGTAGTTCGGATCACTCTTCATACGTTCCAATTCGGCAGTCACCTCTGCAAATTCCAGTGCTGGCAGCGATTCACCTTCCTGCAATGCTTCACGAGCAGCCAGGTAGCGGGGTCCGGTGGCGACCGGAACCTTCTCAAGAGAAACGTTGGCCACGATGTGCTGGTGAATATTCTGCCATTTGCCATAGAGAGCGACATCATGCGGCACTGATGCTTTGAGACCGGAATCGGTCCCCTCGGAACTCTTCGCAAAGACATCAAGCTGAGCGCTGACAGTTGCCAGGTCGTCAGGCTGAGCAACATCAATTGCCTCGGCATCCGTGTAAACCGCAAACCGCTTCCGGACGACCTGTTCCAACTCACGGTCCACCTTGTAGATCGCCTGAGTCGGCGTTTCCGCAATATGACTGGGCAGAATATCGTGAGAGAACTTTCCGTAGTATTCGTAGGATTTAACGCCCAGAAAGACGAACGCCAGAGCCATGGTATACGTCAAGTACTGCCGAGCTCGCTTAAAGTCTTTCTTTGCCATGGCTTCGTGGGCCACAACGACGAAATAGCTGGACACGATCAGCACGAACGTGTTGAACCCGCCCCAGAACACCAGAATGTGAGTATCGGCAGGGTCTGTGGGCCAGCCGGGGGAACCGATCCGCAGCACGATATACGCACCGATAAATGCCGTGAAGAACATGATTTCCGTGCCGAGAAACAACCACAATCCGAGTTTTGAATTCGGAATGGGAAGGCCCATTTTGAGGGCCGTTGGCGGAGTACTGTGTGACATAGTTTTGAATCAACTTCTAACGAACACGACACGCCGAGTATCGTAAACGGCGATTTCAGTTATGGAGTGTCAACTCCGAGCAAACCGCCTGAGCGACATACGTGAATCGAAGCTCGCCTATGGCGAGCTGTTATCCAAATGCTGTTAACCTGAGAAAATCCAACACCAATGCGATTAACAACGAGGGGAGAC
>JAPYTO010000056.1 GCA_029941865.1 Fuerstiella sp.
GGTTCGTGTGCCCACCATCTTCTCCATGCCGGGCGTGCTTCCGGAAGGAAAGCAGCACGACGGTCTGATTGCCAACTTCGACTTCTATTCCACGATCGCATCGCTTACCAGCCAGACGATTCCCGAGCACTGCGACGGGGTAGATCTGATTCCGCATCTGACGGGCGACCAGCCTGGCGATGCGCATGAGTATATTTTCTGGCTCAACAACGAGCCCGGTGACGCAGTCCGCAGACACCTGCCAGCGTGCGCCAGGACAACACGATCGGCAGTGTTCTCTGCCAGTGAAGCGAACCACTCGTAACCGATCGAGGCTTCCACAACGAGCTGGTACGGCGCGTGTGAGGCAAGGAATTCTGCTATGCGATCCGTTTCGCAGCAGAATATACGCATTCGCTGATGCACGATCGTCTTTCCGGAAACTACTTCAACCACGCAAAACGTGATACTCTTCTTGTGGAGGTCTGCACCGATAAATCGCATGACTTGATTTCCTTTTGTGGCGGTTTCGGAAGTGAACTGTCTCTTCCAAAGATTGACCACGTTCTCAAGGACTGTCACGCGTGTGGTGCGGATCTCTTTTCGCCCATACTTTCGGCCTACATTACATGGGGCAATGGACTGCATCGATCGGTGAGTTCTCGCAGGTACACGAGGCTGTGAGAGAACGTTCTTCTGGCAATTTCTGGCTGACAGCACAACAGACCTCCTGTTGCTGCGCAACCCTTGTTGGAAGCGACAAAGAACTATGCCACGAGTTGGCAGGCCTTCGATTGGTCCGCACAGCGGACCCTACATCGCTGCTCGACATGGTCCGCTTCACTTGTGACAATCCGTGCGAGTTGGTCTCACCCTCCATTGCAAACCAAAGATCATGTTTATGAATTCCATGTGGACAGCGCTTTGTACGTTGCAGTGCATACTTCTGCTTGTGATTTGCTGCCCGTATCAGGTGGCCGCAGACGAGCTTATTTCAGATGCAGGCGTTTCTGAGCAGAAAACGAATGAGTCGGAGGCGGTGCCGATTCCTGACAGGGTTGTTGTGCTGACGTTTGATGATTCCGTAATCACTCACGCAACGCACGTTGGGCCACTTCTGAAGAAGTATGGTTTTGGTGCCACATTTTTCATCACCGAAGGCTTTAACTTCACGACCAATAAACAGGACTATATGACCTGGAAACAGATTCAGGAGTTGCACAAGGCTGGTTTTGAGATTGGAAACCACACACGACGTCATACCGCTGTCAGTCAACAGACGCCTGCCGAAATTGATTCCGACGTAGCGCACATCGAGGAACAATGCGTCAAGCACGACATCCCCAAACCCGTCAGTTTCTGTTACCCGGGTTATGCCACCAGCGACGCCGCGGTGATGGTGCTGAAGGAACGAGGTTATCGCTTTGCTCGAGCCGGCGGTGGCCGCGCATTTGATCCAGCGAACGACAATCCGCTGTTGCTGCCGCAGGCATTCGACGGCAAACCAGACAGCACATTTGAACAGTTTGTTACGGCGACCGCGATGGCACAGGATGGCAGGATCGCCGTCATGACGTTTCACGGGATTCCCGATACACCGCACCCGTGGGTGTCAACGACTCCCGCCATGCTGGAACGATATCTGCAACACCTCGCAGATGAAAAATGCACCGTTGTCGCCCTGCGAGAAATTGCGAAGTACGTTCGTGTCGATTCCGTTGCCGACCGAATTGCCACGCCACAGTAGCCGTGGTAGTGTATCGGGCAACCGATATCTGCAGCATCGAGATGGAGCAAACACAGTGAGAAACATCGCCCAGGTACTGTGCACTTTGGCTTTACTTGTACTTGCCACTCAGAGTCCGGCAGCGGGTCAGGAACGATCCTTCGTTTCGATGCAGGAATTGGTCAAGGCCAGTGGAGTGACTGGCGGACTTGTTGTGCATCTGGGAACAGGTGACGGCGCTGCAACGGCTGATTTATTCAGCAATCACCGCTTTGTCGTACACGGGCTCTACCGCAACCGCGACGCAGTCGACGCCGCGCGGCAACTGATCAAACAGAAAAAGCTCTACGGCCAGGTGTCCGTGCAGCACTGGGACCGAGCCGATCTTCCGTATACGGACAACCTGTTGAACCTTCTGGTTGTCGACGATGCGGGTGAGGTCTCCATGAAAGAAGTCCTGCGTGTGCTGGCCCCACACGGGACTGCCTTTATCAAGTCGGGCACAACGTGGCAGAAGACCGTCAAACCATGGCCTGCCGATATCGACGAATGGACACATTACCTGCACGGCCCTGACAACAACGCCGTTGCGCAGGATGACGTGGTCGGTGTTCCCCGGCACGTGCAGTGGGTCAGCGACCCCAAATTTGCCCGCGGTCACGAGCAGCTGGCAAGTGTCAGCGCAATGGTCTCCACCGGAGGTCGGCTGTTTTCCATCGTTGACATGGGAGTGACCGCGGATATCCGGATGCCTGCACGGTGGCAGCTTGTCGCCAGAGACGCCTTCAACGGCCTGGTGTTGTGGACACGCAACATAGATCAATGGCACAGCCACCTGCACAGTTTTCGCAGCGGCCCTGCGGATTTGCCGTTTCGTCTTGTGGCTGTCGGTTCTCGCGTGTACATGAGCACGGGCGACGACAAGCCAGTGCTGGCACTGGATGCGGCCAGCGGAAAGGTTGTCGTCACTTACGAGGGGACCGAGCAAACCCGACAGATTATCCGCGTCGACGACAAACTGATCATGCTGGCCGGAACCAGTCAGGTGGACGTCCGCAGAAACGGTCCCGACGCCGCGCGACGAACAATCATTGCAGCGAACGCGGAAACAGGTGCCATTCTTTGGCGCGAACGCGTCAGCGCCAACACACTGATTCCCCTGGTGGTCTCAGGTGACAGAGTCCTGTATCAGACCGATGAACATCTGGTTTGTCTGGCACTGGCTTCGGGCGACGAAATCTGGAAGACCGCGCATCCTGTAAATCTCGGTAAAAACAAGAAGACATGGTCCTGGGCCAGCCCCACACTGACGGCTCAGAATGACATCGTGTATGTGGCCGACTTCCGTTCGCTGTCTGCGGTTTCTGTTGTGGATGGCAGCGTGCTCTGGAAATGCTCCAGCCGGGAAGGATTCAGCTCACCTCCTGACATCTTTGTCATCAACGGACTGATGTGGCGTGGCTATACGGGGCAACGAGGAGGGACGGATTTCGGTGAGGGGCTGAATGCAGTCACCGGGGAACTGGAGAAGACACTTGCGACGGAGAAAGCGTGGGAGTATCCGACCCTGGCACACGCCCGTTGTTACCGGCCGAAGGCCACAAGCCGATTCATTCTTGCCAGTCGGTCGGGAGTGGAGTTTATCAATGTTGATTCCGGCAAGGTCAATCTCAACCACTGGGTGCGAGGCACCTGTCAGTACGGAATCATGCCCTGCAATGGTCTGTTGTATGCCCCACCGCATTCCTGCGCCTGCAACATCAAGAGCATGTTTCGGGGCATGTCGGCGCTTGCTCCTGCAAGCCTGACTCTCTCGAATACCCCTACGAATGTCGCACGCCTTGAAAAAGGTCCCGCCTTCGACGAGCTCGCAGAGCTGGCTGCCGACGCAACATCCCCTGATGACTGGCCCGCATTTCGGCACGACAATGAACGCACTGGCAGCACCCCAACGAAAGTGCCGCACAAGCTCCGCCAGGCGTGGCAGACCAAGATCGGTGGCCGCCTTTCCAGCCCGGTTGCCAGCGGCGGCAAAGTCTACGTCGCAGATATTGATGCCCATACCATTCATGCTCTGGACGCCGCACAGGGCACACCGCTGTGGCAATTCACCGCGGGCGGTCGCATTGATTCCCCGCCCACCGTTCACAACAACAGGCTGTTCTTCGGCTCTGCTGACGGCTGGGTCTATTGCGTGCGTGAGGACGATGGCGCGCTGGTCTGGCGTTTTCGCGGCGCCCCGCGGGAACGTCGCATTATGGTGCGTGGTCAACTTGAATCGGCATGGCCCGTTCATGGCAGTGTTCTGATCGAAGATGACACGCTCGTCGTCGCGGCCGGGCGTTCTTCTTACCTGGATGGTGGCATCTACATTTATCGGCTGGATCCGGCGACTGGCGGACAGATCTCGGAAACCATCATCGACAGCCTTGACGATGCCGGAGACCAGCCGCCCGGCGGCGTGGATCTGCGGGGCGTGTTGAACGATGTTCTTTCAGTTTCAGACGGCTCTGTCTACATGCGACACCTGAAGATCGATTTCGAAACGGGCGACGACCTGGCAATCGGTTCGCCGCACCTGTTCGCCCCCACCGGTTACCTTGACGATAACTGGTGGCACCGTACGTACTGGCTCTTCGGGTCTGACGCCGTCTGTATGCCTCCCGTAAACGAGTCCGGCTGGCAGATCTGGCCCCGCGTGGGCAACATGCTGCCGTCCGGTCGCATCCTTTCGCTGGGGACGCACACTGTCTTCGGCTACGGCCGCGACAAGTACCCGGCCGGGCATTCGGGGCAGCGTCGCGGTGGCGAGCAATATCGACTGTTTGCCGCTGAGAAGCAGGGAGAAACGCTGCCGAGCAACAAGGACGAGCAGCACCTTCGCAGTTTTAATTCCGGTCGCCGGCGAGGGCTGAAAGTCACCGAACGCGATCGACAGGGTGGCGGCTCAAGTTTGAATATTCATCTTTGGAGCCAGACAACGCCGATTTTTGTCCGTTCGCTGGTGCTGGCAGACAACACCCTGTTTCTGGCAGGCCCGCCAGAAACAGAAGATCTGCGCGGCAACGAACTGACGCTCATGGACGGCAACAAATCAGAAGCTGTATTCCTTGGAAAGACAGGGGCAGCCTTGTGTGTTGTTGAAGCCGAACATGGCCGCCAACTGGCACAGCACAAGCTACCGGCCGCTCCGGTGTTTGATGGCATGATTGCCGCCCACCGTCAGCTTTTTCTTTCACTGCAGGATGGCTCACTGCTGTGCTTCGGTGAATGATCTGACAATGGTCGTTTTCAGGGAACAGAGTGTGTCGGGAACCAATCTCCGTCCAGAATCGTTCACGAGCACAGGTAGAGTACTTCAAAGAATCTCCGATCGTTTTCATCACGGCAGTGGTATTCAACAGGCAGTTTGATTTCAAAACCGCAGCACAGGAAACATTTCATGCCCCTGAGTCTCTTAGTTCGTTCGATTCTTCCACGGGTTGCCGCAGCAACGTTGCTGCTTGCCGCGCCCTCTGCGTTCTCACAGGCACCGGACCAACTGCCGGACCCGGACGGAAAACCGGCAGACATTAACAAGCCGGTGAAAGTGTTCATCCTGCTGGGGCAGTCGAACATGCTGGGATCCGGACATGTCAACGCAAAGAAGGGAAAAGCGGAAGGCTGCCTTGAACACGCGGTGAAAGAAAAGAAGCTATACCCCTTCCTTATCGACGACGCAGGCCAATGGACTGTGCGCAAGGATGTTCGCAATGTGCGAGTCATGGGAAGCGGCACGGGCAGTATGAGGGGCTTCAACAACGAGTGGATGACCATCACGGGCGGCAACATCGGTCCCGAGATCGGTATCGGTCATCACGTGGGGCATGTTACCGACGCGCCGGTAATGATTCTCAAGAGCTGTATTGGCAATCGTGCCCTGGGCTGGGACTTGCTGCCGCCGGGCAGCGAAGGCTTCGAATTTACTGATAACAAGGGCGTCACCTGGATTCATCCCGGGTACAAGGGAACACCTGAGCGTTGGGAAAAAGGCACTGAGCCGAAGAAGATCCGCTGGTACGCCGGCATGCAGTACGACGGCGATATTGCCCGAGCGAAAAAGGTGTTGGCTGAACTCGACAAGTATTACCCCGGCGCCAGGGAATACGAGGTCGCGGGTTTCTTCTGGTGGCAGGGCGATCGGGATAGCCGCAGTGCCGCGCTTGCCAGCCGCTACGAGAAGAATCTTGTCCATCTGATCAAGCAGCTTCGCAAGGACTTCAATGCTCCCAACGCGAAGTTCGTCTGTGCCACGCTCGGCCAGACCGAAAAGGGCTCGACCGACAACGGTGGGAAGATCCTTGACGCCATGTTTGCGGTGGACGGCGAATCCAGCAAGTACCCGGAGTTCAAGGGCAACGTCGCCTCCGTCTACACCCACCCGCTGTCCAAAGGAGGCAGCTCTGGCAGCCACTACGGAGGCAACGCAGAGACCTACATGAACGTCGGCGAGGCGATGGGTCGGGCCATGGCGGAGTTGCTGTCAGGAAAGAATTAGAGCAGTTTACTTATTGTCGTGGACGATGCTGGCTCGTGGGAGTAACGAAACTGCCACTAAGAAGCGTCCTTCGCGGCCACAAGTCAGCGTGAAACGCTGTAGGTCATGCAAAACGTGAGATCTGTTTTCCCCGTGCTGTTAGTTGCGTCCTTGACGTGACCCTCGATTGTGACTTCCGACCGCTGACGGTTCCGCAAAGCGGCAGCATCGGACAGACTATCTTCCATCTGGACATCACATGTGGAGACGAATCGCCATGAGGCATCTGATTGTCGGCTTAGTCCTCGTCGGCTGGTTGCAGGCACCGACTGAATCGATCGGTGGTGACGGGCTGCGCGTCAGCACGTTTTCTGTTGACATCACGCCACCACTTGGTCAGCCGGTCGGACTGGGATTTATTCCGATCCTGAAAACGGCCGAGCATCCTTTGCTGGCGCGTGGGATTCTGCTGCAGGATGAAAGCACGTCCTGTGTGATCTGTACGCTCGACTGGATGGAAGTCCACAACGAGTCGTATGATTTTCTGCGACAGCAGATCGGTGAAGCCGCTGGGGTGCACGCGTCACACGTGGCGGTGCACTGCCTGCATCAGCACACGGCACCAGCGATCTCGACAGCGGCCCAGCAACTGCAGCTTCAGGAAACTGATCCACGGCGGATCGCATCAGCGGAGTACCTGCTGAACGTTGCAAAGAAGGTGACCGCCGCCATTCGCATAAGTCAATCGAACTGGCGACCTGTGACGCTCATTGGGACCGGCAAAGCCAGGGTCGAACGTGTGGCGTCCAGCCGGCGAATCGAAAAGGCAGACGGCTCTCTTCAGGGGCGTGGCAGCAACACCAAGTCGTCTCCGCAACTTCGCGAACTGGAAGAGGGGCTGATCGACCCGTGGGTACGCACAGTTTCTCTGGAGAACGCTGACGCTGCCGTTGTGCAGATGCACTATTACGCATCTCATCCACAGAGCTTCTATGGTGACGGTCGAGCGAGTTATGACGTGCCAGGCATCATCCGTGCACGACTGGAACAGACCAGCAAGGTGTTTCAGCTGTATGTCACCGGTTGTGGTGGTGATGTTGCGTTCGGGAAATACAACGATGGTTCGCGCGAGGCACGTACGGAACTGACCGCACGACTGCAGGATGGTATCGAACGCAGCATTGCCAGCCTGGAACGTCATCCCGTCGAATCGATCAAATGGTCGACCGAACGCATTCGCCTGCCGTTGCGCTCGGACGAAGAGTTTTCTGAGGCAGGCAATCGTCGGATTCTTCGTGATCCAAAGTCAACGGAGTCTCAACGACGGAAGGCGGCAATCGCCCTGGCCTGGATCGAACGCTGCAATTCGGGTCGTCTGGTAGAATTGAGTTGCCTGTCCGTCAGCCACGTACAAATGCTGTATCTGCCGGGTGAGCCTTTCGTTCAGTACCAGCTTGCGGCGCAACAGATGCGACCGGATCAATTTGTGTGTGTCGCCGGTTACGGTGACTGCGGCATGGGTTACATCGGTGGCGATCGAATTTTTACTGACCGCGGCGGATATGAGCAGACCTATTCCTTTGCCGGGCCCTGCGAAACGCTGTTTACCAGGACCATCCAGACACTGCTGACAGATTCGTCGCGGACGGCTGCAGGAGAAGAATGACCGGCGATGGATGGCGGTCAGATTTGTCAGATCTGAGGGGAAACACGATGACAATTCGGATTGTACGGCTGTTCGCAATCGCCGTTACGTTGACGTGTGTCGTTGATGTCGGTCGTGCCGCAGGCAAGTTGCCGCATTACACCGTCCATCGCGCGGACGGAAGCATTCAGATTGACGGTCGACTTAACGAAGTGGCCTGGCGCAATGCCGCAACCTTTGAAGACTTCAGATTTACCTGGTGGAAGACAGGAAAACAGGAGCAGACAATCGCCCGCATGCTGTGGGACGATCAGTTTTTATATGTCTCGTACAAGTGCAGCGACGCATGGATCTCAGCCGTTCAGACGGAACACGACAGTCCCGTTTACCAGGATGACTGCGTCGAATTGTTCACAGCGCCCAGCCCGGAGCGACCACAGGACTATTTCAATATTGAGATGAACGTAAATGGTGCAGTGCTCGATCAGCATCACGCAGACGGGCCGGGCAGGGTGAAAGGACAGAACTGGAACGCTGAAGGAATCCTGATTGCGACGTCTGTTGACGGAACGCTTAACGACGACAGTGACAGGGACGGGGGCTGGATTCTGGAAGTCGCCATTCCGTTCAGCAATTTCACACTGGTCAGCGGACAACCGCATCCGCTCGATGGTGATGTCTGGCATTTGAACCTGAACCGCCTTGGTGGAAAGACCAATCCTCAGCACAGCCAGTGGTCACCAGGCACGACAGCGATACCCGCCTTTCACGCTCCGGATACGTTTGGGCGGGTGACGTTTTCCAGTAGGACGTCAAGTGAGCAGGCCGTGACGGCGCTGGCCGCGAAGGGATATGAACCGGTCCCTGAGTTCCTGCAACTTCCGGACAACATCAGGCTCGGCCCTTGCTCGGCCGTGGCCATCAACAGCAAGGGAGAACTGTACCTGTTTCACCGCGGACCGCAGCCAATTCTTTGTTTTGATGTCTCTGGCAGGTTTCTTCGATCGTGGGGAGATAACCTGATTGGCACAGCACACGGCATTCGCATTGACGGCGACGACAACATCTGGGTCACCGACATTAAACATCACATGGTCTTCAAGTTCGACACAACCGGAAAGTTGCTGCTGGCCCTCGGAACCAGCGACCGCCCGGGAACGGGCCCCGACCACTTCAACAAGCCGACGGACGTTGCTTTTGGTCCGAACGGTGAAGTCTTTGTGACGGACGGTTACGGAAACAGTCGTGTTGTGAAATTCGACCACCACGGAAAATTTCTGTCCGCATGGGGAACTGCCGGTCGTCAGCCGGGCGAATTCCATCTGCCACATTCGATCATGGTCGATTCCAGACAGCGTGTACTGGTCGGCGATCGTGAGAACGACCGGGTTCAGGTTTTCGATCTGAACGGCCGCCGCCTCGAAATATGGAACGGCTTCGCACCATACGGAATCACCATCGACTCGTCTGACCAGGTTTTCATCGCCGATGGCCGGGCGAACCAGATACTCCGCCTGAACGACAGAGGGCAGGTGGAACTGCGTCTGGGCACTGGAGGTCACGCGGCAGGGCAGTTCGAATTGCCTCACATGCTTGCAGTCGATCGGGACGGCAACCTGTATGTGGCAGAAGTTGGAGGCCAGCGATTCCAGAAGTTTCGTAAAACGAAACAGGTATCAGCAACGGAGTTGCAGAACGGAACCAGACCGGGTTCGAACGTAACGAACAAATTCTGACACGAAGAATACTGACTGCCCCGGCAGCAAAGGTATCTACACAAATCCGGCGCTTACGATCAGAGCGTCTGCCAGCAGTTCGGTTCACGTGTTTTCACTCTCCCGCTGGCGGGAGAGTCGGGCTATCAGGCCCGGAGAGGGTCTACACTAACTACAACCACACATTCGCACCTCGACGTTCGATGACCCTCCCCCGCTCGTTCCTCGCGACCCTCCCATAAAGACGGGAGGGTAAAGTTGTGTAGATACCTATGCGCCGGCAGAGAGTGTGCCTGCCCATTCAGCGATTGCTTTGAAGTCGGCATAGCGATCGATGTGCGACTCACGATGAGCATTGCTATGATTCAGCTTCCCATGGTCCGGTCGTACGAACTTTTGATAGTCGCGTCAGCTATGTCTGCTAAGAATCCCACTGGTACCGATTCGCCCCACGTTCGCGAACTGGGCAAGGTGACGGTCTTCTATATTCCGTCCCACAAACTCGACGATCCGCGTTACTTTGACGGCACGCAGACGGCCAGAACGGCGATTCACGAGTTTCTGATGCACCGCTACCGTGCGTATACTCAGTCGCCCACACCGGTCAAAGGATACTGGGCGGATCGGCATGGTCAGCTGGTTCATGATGTGATGGAGCGATTTGAGGTGTCGTTCGGCAGCGAATCGGAGTTCGATCGACTGCTTGAGTTCCTGATCGAACAGTGCGACCGCCTGAACGAAGACGCCATCTATGTCACTCGTGGCGAACGCAGTTTTCTTGTGCAGTGCCAGGTCGGCTCATAACAGGAAAAACGTACGGGCTCAGCGCTGCCGACGATCAGATCGATGGAACCGGCCTCCTGATTTTGCAACGGCTCCTGTGTTGGGTACATTGATTGTCACTGTACCGGGCCGATACCCAGGTTTTACAGTGAATTTCGCTGACTCATGGCCGCGGTTGACGTGTTTCGATAGCAGAACGGCTGCCCCCACGAGCCAGAACTGGTTCCGTCAATTTGTAAACTGCTCTAATGCTGGAGAAAACGGATGACGTCGCTTTGTGAGGAAGTGTCCAGGTCGCAGTTGGACTTTGTTCAACAGGCAGTGCGGAAGCTGCACGTGCGACGTACCCGCTCATTCATCGCCGTTGTGCTCGCGCTGCTGGCCGCGCTTCCTCAGCTTGAGGCACAGTCGTTGACTCAGCCTGAGGCTCGAGCGACATTGGCAAAGGTGATGAAGTTTTACCGGACTCAGGTGGGCTACGAAGGCGCCTATCTGTGGCGCTACTCAGCCGACCTGACGGCTCAGGAAGGCGAAGGCACGGCCACCAAAACGAGTGGATGGACGCAACCGCCGGGTACACCCACGATCGGTGAATCGTACCTGGATGCGTGGCGACTGAGCGGTGAAGACGACTGCCTGGAAGCCGCCGTCGAAGCCGCCCGCGCGCTGGTGCGATCGCAGTTGATGTCCGGCGGGTGGAGTTCGCATTTCGATCTGGCAGAACCAGGGCGGCGCAGATATGCGTATCGCACGGATGGTGACCGGCATGGAAAGAACAATCTATCGACATTCGATGACGACAAAAGCCAGTCGGCCTTGATGCTGCTGATGCATGTCGACGAAGCACTGGACTTCAGAGACCAGCAGATTCACGAAGCCGTCACGTATGCACTCCAACACATGCTGAAGTGTCAGTATCCGAATGGCGCCTGGCCGCAGCAGTATTCGGAGCCACCTGATGCTGCGGATCATCCGGTCATGTCGGCGTCGTATCCCAAATCATGGTCTCGAACGTATCCGAAAAAGAAGTACATCGGGTACTACACACTCAACGACAACAACATGTCCCACATCGTAGACATGCTGTTCGAGGCTCATCGGATCTATGATCGTGAAGATTGTTTTCAGTCGGCGGTGAAGACGGGAGATTTTTTTCTGTCTGCACAAATGCCCGAACCTCAGCCCGGTTGGGCTCAGCAGTATGATCTGCAGATGCATCCGGCATGGGCACGTAAATTTGAACCGGCGGCGGTCACCGGCGGGGAATCGCAGAGTGTCATGAGAACGCTGATCACGCTTTATCGCTTCACGGCAGACCGCAGGTTCGTTGCCCCTCTGCCCGCGGCTTTGGCCTATTATCGAAGGTCACTGCTTTCGGACGGCCGACTGGCTCGGTTTTACGAGCTGAAAACGAACCGGCCATTGTACTTTACGAAAGACTACGAACTGACCTACAGTGATGACGACATGCCAACACATTACGGATTCCAGGTAACGTCGAATCTGGACCGCCTGGAACGGGACTACAAACAGGCGTTGGCTGACGACCCTGCACAGTTGAAACCACAGCGTCGTCGGGTATCTCGCGTCAGACGGTCTGCCAAACTTCAAAAAAGTGCTGCCGCTGTTGCAGAATCACTTGATGCTCGCGGAGCCTGGGTCGAATCCGGCCAGATGCGACATCAAAGCGATTCACGTGAACTCATCGACATGCGGACATTCGTCGACAATCTTGAGACCCTTGCGGAGTACGCGGGAGCAGAGTAGTGCTGGCGGTTCGCGGACTCAAATCGACGAATCAGGTCGTGGGGCCGTGCCACCGGAAAAGCCAAAGAGCGTCGTCGTCAGGCTTTCCTGCGCCTGGATTGTCGTGGTCAGACCTGATCAATTGTTCTGATCACAACGACTGAAGCAGCCATATTCGGCTAAAAGCCTTTCCCCAATCAATTTCGGCGACACAGAATCACGCTGGCATCGCAAAACGCTGACTTGCGCTCTGGAGTTCAGTTTCCAACTGAGGTTATCATGCACGGCTGAAATTGGGATGTTTTCCCAACTGTCAGCGTCTCATTATCCTGCGGTCTCAGTTGGGCGATCGCGAAAGCCGTAAATTATGCACCGAATCAGTGTCCTGCCACTCACAGTTTTGTTGTGCCTGTCTGCCACCGATTGTCCGGCACAGGATGTACTGTCGACCGATGCTTTACAGAGGATGGGGCTGGAGGTTCGCTGGAACAGTCAGTCGGTACTGAATGTACGCCGGGACATCGTTAGTTTCGTCACCAACGACGAGGAGATTCTGTACGTTCAGTCATCGGCCGGCGTCTTAACGGCCATCAACGCAGAGAATGGTCGCAGGCTGTGGACCGCTCAGGTTGGTCGCACCGACGAAGCTACGATGGCCGTGGTGTCGAACAGCGACCTGGTATTGGTGCTCGCCGGCCCGGCCATTTATGGATACAACAAGTTTACGGGCGCCCAGATGCTGGAGTTCCGGTTACCGGGACAACCGTCGGCCGGTCCGGCACTGACCGAGAACACAGTTCTGATACCACTGCATGGAGGAGCCATTTATGCGTATTCCATCGGTGTACTGGAATATCTGTATCGATACGGCACGTTGCCTGAAGACGTCGCTGTTCCCCAGCTGTGGCGGTTCATCTGTGCTGAAGGAATCATTCATCCGCCCGTCGTAGGCGAAGAGGCATTTGCGTTTGTCACAGAAGCCGGCAACATGTATACCGTGAACATCGGGGGTATTGAAAAAGGTCGGGCTCGGTATCAGTTACTTTTTGATACGCCCGCTTCCGCGCCTTTGGCGATCACCGACAATGCCAGTTCGTCCAGCGTCCTGATGCTGACGGATGACAATATTGCGTTCAGCGTGGACCTGATCACCGGCACGACGGAATGGACGTATCCACTTGGACGTCCGATGACTCAGGCTCCGGTCACTGTCGGCGACCACGTATATGTGGTGACCGAAGATGGGACGCTGACAAACATCTCACGGGACGACTTTGGCGGTCGCCCTGTCGAAATACCTCAGTATCGAGCACCGATGTACATCGGTGCGGGCATGGAAGAGGTTGAGCTGGACTCGCAGCTGAAGGCAGACCTGCAACTGGTCGGATCGCAGGGACTGCTGCTGACGGAAATCACGCCGGATTCGCCTGCAGCTGCAGCGGGATTGCAAGTTGGCGACATCATTGTGCGGATCGATGAAATCACAGTCACATCCGTCGAAGAAGCTCGATCGGGCATCGTGGAACTCCCGTTGCGGGTCGAACGTCCTCTCGAAGTGATTCGCGGCGAATCACTCGAAAAACTAAAATTGAAGATCGGTGTGACAGAGTGGGACGTGAAGGGAATTCGCAGCCTGACATCAATTGGCCGTTTTGCGATCTATGGCATTGATCAGGCAAATCGTCTGATCGCGTATGACCAGCGAAACTCACGGATCATCGGGCGACTTCCCGTGACCAGCTATCAGGTACATCATCACAACGCTGTGACAGATCAGATTTATCTTGTGTCGAAGTCGGGTGACATACTGTGCCTGCGAGAGATCGGGCCATCAGTCAGGATGCCTGAACTGACGTCGGTCAGCCGAATGGCGAAAATTGTCCGCGTGAACGTGCGGGTCGGCGACCCGATTGAGGCCACCGGTACGGTGCTGTGTGAAGTGGAACTTCCCGATGGATCGACTCATCCGATCAGTGCGGATGCCAAAGGCGTGGTCCGTGAAATCCACGTCAAGACCGGACAACTGGTTGCCGTCGGTCAACCGCTGGTGCAGATTGATGACGACAGCTTTCCGATCTACCATCAGCGGCCCGAACAACGCCCTGTGGACGTTGAACTGAACGATCCGGGTGCCGGCGACGAGTGATCCGGTTCGCTGCCCCGCACAGTCACCGTCTGTCGGATCAATGAATCCTGGCGCGTTTCTGCTGCAGGATCCTGCCGGCTTTGCCGAGACGTTCTCTGAGTTTCTCGAACTCTTCATCGGGTTCGGGCGGAATGACGGCGATTTTTGCATCAATGACGCATGCGGTGACGTCGGGCACGACCAGTTCTCCGGTCAGCAGCGCGGTGATTAAACTCTGCGTGCACATGACAGCGGCATTGGATTCGACCAGCAGTTGTTCCAGTTCTTCGTCTTCCACTCCCGGCGGCAATGCTGTCACGCAGGCGGGACAGCCGGCTGTGCAGGGACAGTCGTCGATGATCGTCCGGGCAAGTTGTAATGCTTCACTGAAGACCTCAAAGATCTTTTCGGCGTAGCCAACCCCGCCTTCGATGGTGTCGAACAGATACAGAGCACTCTTCCATTCACCTGGGGCGACTTCCGTCAACGACACATCGGTTTCGATGTTCTGTTCGTCGCAAAGACACAGGCTGGGAGCCGTGCGTTTCAGAATGTAAGCCAGGCCGTACAATGCTGCACCGACGTGGCGTTTGTCGCTGGCTTCGACGGTTTCTCGCCATGCAGCGGGCGGATACAGAGCGAAGCCGGCGGTATCGTAGATGAACGGAGCGAGCGTGATCGGACCGTAGCCGATGTTTTCCAGCGAGCGTTCGCGAATTTTCTTGTACAACTTCGGTTGTCGATTCACGTTGATGTAGCCAAAGTCGAGCCTGCCAGCTGCGACAGCATCAGCATGTCCGTGCGGCGACCCTGCAAAGCTGTCTGACGTGGAGGCATGTGACTCACTGGCAGCCTGGTCGTCCGTTTCAATGCCTGGTACAGCTCGCCCTGCGACGTTCGAAAGTGCATTGTCAGCCGAGGGAATTTCGTACTGTTCCAGCGATTCTGTAATGG
Organism: Fuerstiella sp.; assembly: GCA_029941865.1. GTDB lineage: Bacteria > Planctomycetota > Planctomycetia > Planctomycetales > Planctomycetaceae > Fuerstiella. Next base: position 15,190 of record JAPYTO010000056.1, read on the forward strand.
TGACTCGGCTTTCCCACACGCATTCGGTGTAGTAGTCCACATCAACAAGGTCGACGCGACAGAGCTTCTTCTCCAGATCCAGATCCATCGACATATAGCGGTGCCCGAGGTGCTGGTAGATGGCGTCCTTGTAAAGTTCTCCGCGAGCGCCAATGGGGTCGATTTCACCGATAACTTCCGTGCCGCAGTAAATCTCGATGTTGTAATCCGTCATGCCTCGCAGATTGACGCCCCTGGCCGGATAGTCTCGCTGTGCATAGCGATAATTACCGTGGTATTCCTTCAGCGTGCCGTCGTTCTTCAGGACCTCCAGAGCGGCCGTGTAGGCCGGTTCCGGGAAAGCCGGCTCCACGTCTCGCAGAGGATGTTCGTGCGCCGCACACGGCAGGTGCTGCATCAGAATATACGGGTTGTTGGCGTTCAGCCACGCGCGTTCAATGGGCGCTCGCTGCAGATACTCCGGGTGATTCACGAAATACTGATCGATCGGTGTATCACGGGCTGCGTAAACAATCACCGCTCGCGAACCACGGCGACCGACTCGGCCAGCCTGCTGCCAGAAGCTCGCCATGGAACCGGGATGACCTGACAGAATGCACAGGTCCAGATCGCCGATGTCGATGCCCAGTTCCAGAGCGTTGGTGCTGATGATGGTCGTGACGCGACCTTCCGCCAAATCACGTTCCAACTGCCGACGTTCGTTGGGCAGCAGACCGCCTCGATACGGCTTCACCTTTTTCTTCAGCTCCGGGCGCCCGTCCGTGACGGCTCGACACAGACGTTCAACCTGCTGGCGGGATCGGCAAAAGCAAATCGTCCGTACGCCCTGTTTTGTCGCTTCGCGGATCAGCGGTATGCTGACTGAATTCGGTCCCTTGCGGTACAACGCATGGCCGTGACTCTGCACGACGGGGGGATTGATCAGGTACAGATCTCGCTGCGGTCGAGGCGCACCGTCGCGGTTGATGACATGAAACGGTCGCTGGAACAGAGCTTCCACATGTTCCGTTGGGTTACCGATTGTGGCCGACGAACAGACAAACGTCGGACTGCTGCCGTGCATTTCGCACGCCCGGACAAGTCGTCGCATGACGTTGGCGACATGCGACCCGAAGGCTCCGCGATAGGTATGAACCTCGTCAACAACAATGTACTTCAGTCGCGACAGAAATGTACGCCAACGGCGGCTGTGGTTGGGCAGGATCCCGGAATGCAGCATGTCGGGATTGGTGATCATAAAGTCGGCCTGCGACTGAATGCGATTGCGTTCTTCGCGCGGCGTGTCGCCGTCAAACGTGCCCAGCCGCATGTCCGCACCGGCGGCCTGCAGCAGTCTCCCGAGCGTTCCTTCCTGGTCACGCGACAACGCTTTGGTCGGGTACAACAGAGCGACGCCGAAGGGAGATTCGGCCGTGATGTAATCATGCAGAATCGGCAGCAGGAACGACAACGTCTTGCCACTGGCCGTTTTTGAAACCAAAACCGTGTCCTGGCCACGACGAATGGATTCAAACGCTTCGCTCTGATGGCTGTACAGTTGCGTGAGTCCGCTGGATTTGAGGGCTTTCACCAGCTGCGGATTGAGGGCCTCTGGAAAGCCTTCGAACTCGCCGGGGGTTTGTTCCATCACGGTATGTGACGAAATCTGTCCGGCAAAACGGCTTTCCAGAAAGTCGACAAAAGCTTCCATTCCCATGGGATGAGTCTCCGTTCGAGGTGCAGTGCCTGCGTGTTTTACGGTGCCGCTGACGGATTTGCCAGCAGGACGGACACCTGAGGCCACCGTTCTGAATCCGGCCCGGCGGGCAACGCTGTTGTTTCTGGCACAGCGATGATTGAGGTGTTCTGGCAAGCCATCTGGCGTTATGCCGCCGTTTTGCGGCGACTGTCAGAAAACAGCCGCCTTATGACCTGCGGAGCGACAATCTCGGCTTCGATATTCATGTGACCGGCGCTGAAAATGTGCCGTTTGCGGAAAAACTCGTATTTCGTTGAAACCCGAAAATCTTCTAAGATCAGCCGCCGGCCTGCACACAACGTCTAAGCCTGTGCCCGTTTGCGTCCTGTGACAGCGCCGGTTGCCGTCACCAGACAGCATTTGCGGGCCTTACAGCAGACGATGGAATTCGCGGCCACTGATCACAGATGGTCCCTACTTTGGAAAGGAAACCAGAGATGTTGAGTCAACGGGAGGAATGGTACCGGTCCGTGATTGCAGCGTTGCTGACAGTCACAACTTCGGTATCGGCGATCGGTCAGGTACAAAACCGCGTTAGTAGCCGCGAGTCAGACTTCGGTGATTTGAACCAGCTGTTAAGGGACAACACGGGCGCTGCCGGCTACGACGATCGTCATAGCATTCTGAATCACATGCCGGACGTCGATCTGTCAGCGGTTGACCCTCGTATCGTCAGGAATCTGTTAACAGAGTCTGTGACGGCTTCCGAACAGCTGTATCGGTCACTGACCAGAGACTACCAGCGTTATCCTGAGATCCGTCCTTTGCTGACCGAGTTGATTTCGACTCGCGCCAAGGCATCACGAATTGCACAGGATCTGAGGGACGGTCAGACGTTGGAACGGCTGTTTCCGGAGTTTCAGCAACTTAACAGTGACTGGCATCTGCTGTCGCACCGCCTGTCTCAGGCTCGCGGACTGAGTCGCGAATCGGTTGACGGCATCGATCGAGTTGACCGATTGGGACGGGAGCTCGAAAAACTGTTCCAAATGGAACCGCAACTGGACCGACGCAGTCTGCTGGTTGAACTTTCCCGACTGGGCAGTTCGGTCGGCAATCTCGTTGACGAACTTGAGCTGGACGCTAGCCACGATAATCAGGTGTTTGAACTTATTGTTGATGCGCGCAAGCTGAAACAACAGGCCGCCCGTGTTCAGGATCTGGTGCTGGACCAGAACCCTTACACGCAGATCGTCTCTGAATACAGCCGCTTCGACCGAATCTGGACCACCATGATGCCTCGCTTACGGCAGATCGACAGTCGTTACGTGGAACGCAGCGTTCGCAATATCATGTCCAGTGATAACACCCTGCACAATTTGCTGTGGCTTGAACAGCAGACCGATCGAGCCCACCTGGGGCAGGTTGCGGACGCACTCATGCGTGATGTGGACGAGTTCTTTAATCGGACCCCGCTGAAGTTGCTGCTGCATTTTCAGGATGTCGCTGATGTTCTGGAAACCGCCAGTGATTTCTACGGGACCGTAGAGAACTTCAAAGACTGCGTTGACCGTGATGAAGACGAACAGGTATTGCTGGAATGTTATCGGTACGTCGAACAGTACGGACAATCATTTGTGCATGCGTTTGAGCCGCTTAGAAGTCAGGCCGGCAAAGTTGTGCTGCGGGAAATTGAAGACGGAATTATGGCCCTGCGACACGAACTCAATCTTGCCGGCACCGCGACGTCTATTGACACTCGAGCGATGATTCCGACGGCCGCCAACCTCGAGCTGCTGGCGGATCATCTTGATCTTGATGTGCGACAGTGGCTCAGTCGCGACCGCACGTCGTTTCGGGCGCAGGCACTGCAGGCGTCCACCCGTTTTGTGCAGCGGACGCAGAAAATTCATCGCCTGTTGCAGTCACGACCGACCGCCAGCGAGTTGAAGCAGGAAACTTCCGATTTGGTGGAAGAGTGGCGAACCATTTACAACTATCTGGGCCGCTGCAACAGCGATCATCGTCAGCATCTGTTGACACTGTCGCGCGACATCAGTGAGGCGATCTACAAACTGCGAGAGCCGCTCCAGTTGTAACTCAGCCGTCCTGAATTGGATTCGTTCAAAGGCTCGCGGGTTCACCGCGAGCCTTTATTTTTTGTTCTTCACAGATCTGCAGGCAGGCAGCCACGCCTGAACAGACATCGGCAACACATCTAGTCATTTCACTTTTTGTCGTAGCGGAAGCCGCCAGGGCTTGCGACCTGTCACTGCCGAAATCCGTGGCGAATTCCGCTACAAAACGACCGCGTGATTTTGAAAACGGCACTAGTCATCTCACTCTGCAATAACCGGGCAGAAGTACGTTCCCGGACAGTTTTCCGGAGCCGTCTACGCATGCGCGTGAACCATTCCGGCTTGTGGACAGGCCGGTTTCGAGAACCGGAACGCGTCGTTCGCGGCCACGTGTCAACGCAAAACCCTGTCGTCAACACCCAATCAGACGGCATCGTTGCTCTGCTGTGAAGCGCGGTGACGAAAGCGGACCGTAGCAGCGCACGCGAAGACGACTGTCGGAATGATCCACCAGGGTGGCCCGAATACGACCGTCGCGTTGAACATCATAAAGGCGGCCGCGCCCTGTAAGATTCCTGCAGTCCGCTGAGTCCGGCGACGAATCAATCGATAAACGTCAACTCCCCACCAGCCAAGGAACAGGAAGTTGATGTACAGGCCGCCACCCCAGTCAATGCCGACAACGCGTTCGGTCATTTCCGCCGTGTGCTTTAAGGCCGCCTGCTGACTCCAGTGATGTTCAAAGTGATATGCGCACATCACGTGAACCATGCACAGCAGCCATGACAACGACCACGCGACCGTTTGTCGTCGATCGGCAACACCGAATGGAACTGCAGACACACACCGCCAGACGGCCAAGACGTACAGGGCAACGGACAGCCGCACCGTCCACAGTATCATGTTTCGGCCGAGTTCCGTGTCCATAACAATGACTGATCAACTTCGACGGGGAATTTAGAAACCGCAATATTTCAATCGCGACCATCGTGAATGAATCGATCGGTGCCCCTTGTGGCGGGGCTGTCAGTTGACGTCATACCCTGTCAGCAGGCGTTCAATTTCGTCGGCCCGCGATCCGACTTCAATCACGCTGCGGCGGATTTCTTCTGCGCTGACAGTTGCCCGCGGGAACGTGTCAACCATGACAAAACATGGTTGCGAATCGATATCTTTGATGGACAATCCGCCGTGCAGGACGACGGCATTCAATCGCAGTGCGTGTTCATAAAAATCCGGACGAGCCTCGCAGCAGATGCTGTAGATATTCAGCAGGCGATCACCGGCACGGTGTTCGCTGTTCTGCAGGTACACAGTTTGACGACGATCATTGGGCAGCCGAAGCTGAATCTGTACGGCTCGATCAACCGATTCATAACGGACACTGGGAATGTCGTTGAACGCCTCATAGGCCAGTGTGTCCAGATCCCGGCTGGCACCGAGTACAGCCTGTAACAGCTGAGAAATGGCAGCTCCGTCGCGGGGGCGGTTCTCCGGACTGCGGGCCAGCATGACGCTGACACATTCCGCGACGTCCAGTGGAATTCCCGGAGTCACGCGGCGCACGCTCTGGTATTCGCCAGTCAGAATCTTTGCCATCAGTGCACTGACCGACTCACCTTCAAAGGGAAACCGTCCCGTCAGCATCAGGTAGTAGCAGACCCCCAGAGCAAACACATCGCTGGTCGGAGTCGCCTCTTCACCGTCAAAGAGTTCCGGTGCCATAAAGTGAGGCGTTCCGGCAAGTTTTGTGGTGCCAAGCTGCGACGAATGGATCTGTTTTGCCAGGCCGAAGTCAGCGATTTTCGGATAACCCGCGGGCGTCACCAGAACGTTGTCCGGCTTCAGGTCACGGTGCACGATTCCCAGACGATGGGCGACCGACAGTCCGTCGGCAATACCGACTGCCATTTGAGTCGACCGCAATGGCCCGATGGGGCCGGCTTCGTCAATTTCCTGCTGCAGTGACCGCCCGGAGACGTACTCCATCTCAAGAAAATGGTGGCTGCCGGATTTACCAATGGCATGCGTGGTGACCACATTCGGGTGCACCAGCGCGGCTGCGGCCCGGCCTTCGTTTTCGAAGCGTTGTATGTAATCGATGCTGTTGGAGACTCGCCGGGGAGACAGCACCTTGAGCGCGCACTGACGGTGTAGTTTCCTGTTGCGAGCCAGATACACGACTCCCATGCCACCTCGCCCCAGCAGATACTGACAGTCATAGATGTCAATTGTCTGACCGTCCAGCAGAATGTCGTCCAGTTCCACTTCGATCGACGACGACACGTTAGCGCCACGTGGAATCAGCGCGGTGTCCATCAGGTGGATGTCGGACTCGACGGGCGGCATACCGCACCGAGGGCACTGATCTGCTTCATCTGAGAACAGTTCGTTGCAGCCAGCACAATACAAGTGGGGGGAGTCACTCACGTCGAAACCTGCGGAGAACTTTTCGATCAAACATGCACGCGGTCAAAGGGGTCTTCCACGAGGTAACCTACAGTGTAACCAGGCAATCCGGATAACCAACACCCGCCGTCTCGCGATTTGTTAAGAAACGGACTGCCGGAAAAGTGTGAATCGAAAATTTCAATTTTTCCGGCACAGCATGAAATCCTGCTCCCTGCAGCGAAACACAGCTTTCGACGCACTACCAATGTCTGCGCCATTCCACTATCACTGTTGTTCCGCGTGTCTGTTGCACGCGGTGTTCGTTTCGCGAAAACTGAAATCATGTCCAAACCGCCTCTTCAACTTCCCGTCATTCAGAACTGGGGCTGCCACAACTGCGGTGGCTGCTGCCGTGAACATCTGATCGAAATCACGGAAGACGAAAAGCGACGCATTGAAAAGCAGGGCTGGACCGCCGCGGACGGAGTTTCCATGGCTCGACCGGTGATTCAGCAGATCGCCCGAAACCGCTACCGACTGGCTCACCAGGACGACGGAGCGTGCGTGTTTCTGGATGAACGCGGACTATGTCGTATTCATGCGAAGTTTGGCGAACCCGCGAAGCCACTGGCCTGCAGGGTCTATCCATACGCTGTGCATCCGGCCGGACCGCAGGAACTAACTGTCAGTCTGCGGTTCAGTTGTCCATCGGTCGTACAGAATCTGGGGCCGTCAATCGCTTCGCAAACGGCGGCACTTGGTCAGTTGAGTCGCGAAATCGTCGCGGGCAAACATCGTGACCACGATCCGCCGCTGATTCACGATGTTCCACCGCACGGCATCCAGCAAGGCCACTGGCCTGATTTCCATCGCTTCCTGACAGCGTTGGACGATGGCGTGGCGGACGATTCGGTGGATCTTGTTGTGCGACTGATGAGAATTCTGGCATGGCTGGAACTGGTTGAACAATCGCAGTTCAAAACCATTCGCGGCGCCAAGCTGGACGATTTCCTGTCCCTGGTGACGGGCGCAGCTGTGAAAGCTCAGCCAGACAACGATCTGCCGATTCACCGGCCCAACCGGATGTCTCGAATCATGTTCCGCCTGCTTGCCGCTCAGTACGCCAGACATGACACGGAAGCACTCGTTCGCGGAGGTATCAGGACCAGAGTGTCCCTGTTAAACGCGGCGTTGCGGTTTACCACCGGGCTGGGTCACGTTCCGACGTTGCATGAATCGGCGTCCGTGTCACGAGTATTTGGCGATTCCAGCGCAGGCGATTTAACGAAGGCTTCCCATGCAGTGCGTTTCTCGGATCTCGAAAGCCATTACGGCGGGCGTCGCCGTGACATCGACGAACTGCTGACACGATATCTTCGCGTAAAAATTCAGGGCATTCATTTTTGCGGCCCCGCTCAGTTTCAGACATCGCTGCTGGACGGATTTCGTGGCCTGACACTGATGTATCCCATCGTCATGTGGCTGGCTCGACTGAGGGCCGCTCGACGCGGCGCCAAACAACTGGATCTGGCCGATGTACAGGCGTCATTGGCGACGGCCGATCACAACTACGGCTACTCTCCGGCGCTGGGCACGCGATCAGCGCTCAATCGTGTTTCTCTGCTGTCGCCAATGAAACAATTGACCAGTCTTCTGAGCTGGTATTCGCAGTAAGCGTCGGCGCAAATCGAGCTGCTCCGCCCTGTGTGTGGACACTACTGACGATTGTCCGAAACTGTCGGCCTGCGCCAAAGGACAGTTGGTTCGTCCCTATCTGCACTGCTTGCGAGCAAGCAGTGCTTTCCGTGTTGCGGCAAATGTGTCGGGAACCGGTTCTTGACTACCAAACCCACCAGTGCGATCCATCGGTCGCTGGAACCATGTAGAAATCGAGATCGGGCGTTCAGTGGCTGACCAATCTTTTCTGTTGGCCACTTACAAGTCGGTGGCACGCGTTTTTGCCGTTGAGAAGGAAGACATCGAGGACGAAAAAACGAGCAGGAAGTACGAGGACGAGTGAACGAACACAAAGATCGTCCTCGCGTCTCGTACTCGTCTTCTCCTCCTCGGATTTCCGCTGTTCGCAATCAATTCAAACTTTGCTGTCGCCGCTAACCAGAATCGCGGGTCATCACAGGGGCTGGACTGAGTCTGTGAAGGAAGCCCCGGGGGGGGCAATCACTGCGGCAGCTCGTACGCCGAAGTACGATTTTCAACAACACCGAATTGTGTTCCGTCTGCTACCGGCCCGACGGAACCGGACTGTTTTCCCGGCCACGTGACACGCAGACCGGACTTCCGTGACTCAACCCCCGCGGTCGTCAGACGCAGGACACGTTCGTTTGAACATTGATAACCATCGCCCGCCACACGCCACGCTGTAGGGCCAGCTGCGGAAGACCATGAGACCGAGCCGCCGATCGCGTCTCGGGCAACATTGGTGCCCTTAAGCACAATGGAAATCGTGGAATTGATCTGCCGTGTTTCGTTTGTCAGCAACGCGACCGTTGAATCAAGGTGCGTGACCACAACGTCGCAACGTCCGTCCCGATTCCAATCTAACGTGGCCACGGATCTGCCCAGCACCTGAGATCCAAAGTAATCGCCTGCGACATGAACTTCCGCCATGCGGCCGCTGCCGACGTTTTCATAAAACTGTGGTCTCATCCGAAACGGATGTCCTACGTGCGTAAAGTCGTCCAGATGTCCATTGGTGACAAAAAGATCTGAGTCTCCGTCGGCGTCTGCGTCAAAGAACTGGCAGCCGAAGCCGAGCATTGAATACCCGGAAATCGCAAGATCAGCTGCCGCGGTGTCGTCCACAAAGCCGGTTGCATGCTGCTGTGCGTACAACGTATTCGATTCCGCGTAGTAGTTTGTCACGAACAGATCCGGACAATGGTTGCCATCAATGTCGCCGACGGCGATGCCCATGCTGCCTTGAGCTGACCCGTACTGATCGTAGGCCGTTCCAAGGACGAACCCACTTTCCGTGAAGTTCGCCGAATCGCCACTGCGAGTGAAGAAGAGATTCTCGGTTTCGTCGTTGGTCACGAAGACCTGATTGCTTCCTCCGCCCAGAACATCCCCGACAATCACTCCCATGCCTCGGCCAGGGCTGACGTCGAAGCCCGATTCGGATGTGACATTGCGGAACCCGCCACTTCCGTCGCTGTAAAACACACAATCCGGTTCCGCGGGAAAGTCGGTCGGCCCACATGTCCGGCGGCGTCCTTCATGGTCACAGGTCTGCAGGAATGCATGCGGACCACCGATGTAGTTGACGTCATAAATGTCCGGATAAGAGTCTCCGTTCAGGTCGGCGATCGCCACACTCGTCGTCCATCCCGTGCTGCCGTGAAAGCCGGTCAGCTGCTGAAACGTTCCGTCACCCTGATTAATATGCAGCGTGTTCCCTCCCGTGCTGGCGACGTACACGTCATCAAATCCGTCGTTGTTGATATCGCCAATGGCAACACCCTGCCCAAATGAGGTCACCGCCAGGTTGGCCCGCCCGGTGACGTCATCAAAAACCTTGCCCCGCAGATTTCGGTAGACTCCCGTTGTCGCAGTGCTGGTATTGTCCGCGCCGACAACACCAACACCCTTAGAAAAGTAGAGATCGGGCCAGCCGTCAGCATCGATGTCCACGACGCCGACACCACCACCGGTCCATTGATGCATGCGAAGTCCTTCCTGGTCCGCCGCAGCCCCGTTGTTGTAGATAAACCGAATTCCAGCGGATGATGACGTATCGACGAATCTGATCTCCGAATTGCCCTGCGGCATTGAAGGGACCTCGCGTCTCATAACCTCATGCGGCAACGGCAACTCTGCAGCCACTTCCCGCAACATTTTCATCGGAAATGTACCCAGCGTCTGCGTGGCTCCACGGTTCACCGACGACGCCCGACCGGATATCATCAGTCCGGCCCAATCGGAGGCAGGGTCATCACGCAGCGCAATGCGAGCCCAGGCCTCGGCTTCCGAAAACCGACCGATGGAATGCAGACCGACGGCAAGGAATTCGACATCTGACGTAACGTACTTAGTCGCAAAGATGCGGTGTGTCGTTTCCTGAATTCTGCTCAACAGCTGGGCACGTTTCGCGACCTCGCCATCAAATCGTGCGTCTCCACGAAGTGCCCCGGACAGTGCGTGCAGACAGGCTGTGTTCCATCGATCGCGAACAACGCTTTCGACCAGACAACGCAGACGCAACTGCGGCAGTCGTTGCTGCTGCGCCCATTGCGCTGCCAGTCGCCAGGGATCTGGCCTGGCGTCTGCAGAAGCCAGCAGTTCAAGCAGGCCGGTCGCGATGTCGCCCGTGTCGGAATGTTCGTTCGCGGCAGTTTCCAGACGAAATTCCAGAACCTGAATCCGTAGAGGAATGGATTGGGATGCCAGCGCCTGGGCCTGTTTCATCAGCGATCGCCTGGCGACAACATCCCGATCATTCCTGTCATGCTCAATTAACCCGACAATCGCCATGGGATCGTTGGGGCAAAGCTGATGTGCGCGTTCCAGTTGCTGCAGACCAAACAGCATGGTTCCGTTGAGAGCCAGCCGCACCAGATCTGCGCTGTCAGCTTCATTTGTGGCAACCAGTCGACGCAGAAATGGCAGCGACTCGAAACGATAACCACACCCGCTGAGTAACCTGGCAAGACGACGGCAGGCATTCGGATCATCAGGCACGTATTCAAGGATTGTTTCGTACGTTGTTCGAGCCGGCGTGAACTGACCAAGCCGTATCTGCAGGTCGGCCAGTTTCAGCCACCCGGTGTAGACACCAGGTTCCTGCACCGTCGGCGGCAGGCGAGCCAGAAAGTCCACAGCCCGTTGCAGCTCACCATTCTCTTCGGCAGCTTCCGCACCGACCAGAATACTGCGAACGTCACCGGGATGAAGTTCCCAGGCTTGATCCGCGAATAAACAGGCGGCGGGAAAATCACCTTCTGCCAGAGCTTCGTTGGCCAGCTGGCCGAACTTTGTCTGACCGGATGGCGACGTCAGTACAGCGAACAGCCCCAGTCCCACCAGGCCGGCACTTACATATTTCAAACGTCGCATCGTTTCGTGAACTCACTGTTTTATGCAGTTATCCTGCGCAGGCTTGACTGCTCTAAGCCGTGACAGACCTATGCACACATGGCCACGTACCGCACTCTCAAAAGCTCTTGAGAACAGGCAAATGGCAGCAAAGACAAAGTCGTTCGGCCAGAAGCGTAACAGGCCACAACCGGACTTTCCACTTTCCAACAAAGCGCCTGCAGGACGGCATACAGTCACGGATTGTGCTTTCGGGCTGGTGATTGGCCGGGGCTGGACTGAGTTTGTTCTTACCCGCGTTTATATAGTTTAAGTAGGCCATGACCTGTCATGGCAAAACGGATGCGTCAGGAAAGGTCCTGACCTGCCTAATCACCCACGTTTATATCGTCGCGAAACGACGAAAACACTACACGTCGGCATCAGGCGGCGTCTGAAAGCGTGTCATACAGTGCCAGCTTATTGCGGAGCGTGCGGGAAGTGACGTCCAGAGTGCGCGCGGCATTTTCTTTGTTGCCGGAAAAACGTCGCAGACGGGACTGAATGACACGTCGTTCGATTTCCTTTAACGACATCGTTTCGAATTCACTCGGCAGCGGCACCGACGCCGCTGCGGCCGAATGTGAGCCCGCCTGGGGCAGATCAAAGCTTTCAATGACCGTCGAAGTCTGCGCCAGGCATGCACGACGAATGACATTTTTCAGCTGCCGCGCATTGCCGGGCCAGTGGTATGAAACAAGTTCTTTCATGGCGCTGGAATCGATGCGTTCCACCAGGTGCGATGCTTCGTCGCGACACTCTTCCAGAAACCGCTGGGCCAGTGCTGGTATTTCTTCCGGTCGATCTCTCAGCGGCAGAATGCTGAGCGTCAGCACATCCAGTCGGTAGAAGAGGTCTTCGCGAAAGGCGCCCTTGCTGACCTCCTGCTGCAGGTTACGATTCGTGGCGGTGACAACACGAGCCGTAACGGGAAGCGGTTCAAAGCTGCCCACACGCTGAAATTCACGCTCCTCCAGCACTCGCAGTAACTTCGCCTGAACGGGCACGGGAAGTTCGCCGATTTCGTCCAGAAACAACGTGCCATCTGCAGCGGCTTCAAAGCAGCCAATGCGGCGCTGATCAGCTCCCGTAAATGCCGCGCGTTCATGTCCGAACAGGGCGCTGTCCACCAGGTTTTCATTCAGCGCGGCGCAGTTAACGCGGATGTACGGACAACCGCAGCGCGGACTGTTTTCGTGGATGAAGCGGGCCAGCAACTCTTTGCCGGTACCGCTCTCCCCCTGAATGAGCACAGTGGCGCAGCTGCGGGCGTAGCGTGTTGCCAGCTGCAACAGACGTTGCATACTGTCTGATTTGGAAACGATGTCGATCATGCAGATCACTCGAAAATGCCGTGCCAACCGGAAGCACACCCCCCTGAGCGTGTCGACGGTCTGCGGAACGCTTTAACCGGTTTTCATGGACCTCTGGTAGGCCTGTTGCATGGCGCGGCGCGTCACGCCACCATCCAGCTGCGGTAACATGCGATCACGGACGCCCGTAAAAACGTCCTTCACGCTGTCAATCTTTTGCAGAAATGCCTGCAGATGATGTGTCTGATGTTCGAGTGCCGCTGACAGCTCCGGCGATCTTGGCCGACCTTCTCGCTCGTACACTTCCGTAGCCACAGCAACTTTTTCGCCAAGTGATCTGATTCGAGCCAGCGACTGCTGCAGCGAAACCATGCCGGACCGAGCTTTGTCGGAGCTGACATCCTGCAGTGTACTCATCATCTGAATCACCTTTGTCGCGACGACATACTCTGTCTCCTGGCGTTTCAGGCGATCGATCAGATTGGCCTGCGCGGCGGAAAGATTATCATTTCGTACTGTCAATTGAAGACTCCTTCAGCGCGGCAAGCAATTTGTCATATTCTTGAATCTGCGTTTCCAATTCCACGCGGGCATCAATCTGATCCAGCCACCAGCGCGACATTTTCGCCAGCCAGCCGGCATTTTGTTGCCCCGCCAGACGACGATAAAATTCCTGCGCCTCAGGAACTCGATTCAATTTTCGCAGGCAGCAGGCTCTCTGGAAACTGACCCAGTAGCGTTCACTCGCAGAAACATTCTTCAGATCGACCTTGCCATACATCTCCAGGGCGAGGCTCAATTCATCCAGTGCATACAGACTGTCGGCGAGTCCAATCCTGTCCACGGGACCATCGACAATCGCATCTGCACTCACGCCGTCCGCAAACACAGAATCCGTTGCTGCGACTGCGGGCGGAGTTGACACAGGTGCCTGAGTGGATCCTGCATCCTCGTCGCCGGACGGCTCCGTCGTCGGTAGGCTCGCGGGGTCAGTGACTGGAGCGGCATCCGAAGGTACAGTTGGTACGGGGGGCTGTACGGGGGGGGCAGGATCCTGTTGTGTCTGCTGGGTCGCTGTGGCGGCCAGCTGCTTCCAACGGTCCTCCAATCGCTGCAGCTGCTCGCGCAGCCGACGGTGCATGGCCTCGCGCTCGCGTTGCCGAGTACCCAGATCGATGGCGATGCGTTCCTGCGACGGTCGTGGGACGAGGTCGCGATTGTCGCTTTCCCGGACGGCCACTTTCGCGGCGTTCAGCAGATCTGAGGCACTGTTTCGTCGTGCAGCACTTCCTCGTGATTGCCACGAAGGTTCTTCCGCCGGCGGGACCGGTGAAACCGCCAACCCGGCAGTGCTTTGCTGGCCGATGGTGTCGGCCACTGGAACCAGACAAAGTGTCGCGAAACAGAGGAACCGAACCAGCTGCCGTTGTCGAGTCGACACGGATTCGAGACAGGTCAAGACATACCGCCAGACGGCATACGGTCTCAGCAACGGTGGGATTCGAAAATGCGGATCCATTTATTCACCTCCTCGACTGACGCGGGGCGCGGTAGCCGGCAACAACGATCGAAGTGATGGCGAAATCGTGGACACTCCTGCGGGCTGAGACGACGTGGCCGCAGCGTCGGCTGGCGACAGTTCGCCATCTTCGGCAGCGCCGGACTCAATTGTCTGCATGGTCGGAAGCATTCCGGCAAAACAGTAGATCGCAGCGCGGTGATTCTGCTGCTGCTGAAAAGCTTTGCCCATTGTTTGCAGTGCCGCCCGCTGCACGTCTTCATCGTCAGTTTCTGCGACGACGTGTCGGCAGTGCTGCACAGCGGCTTCAGGTTGGCCCCGTTGCAACGCGACCAGGGCGGCCTGCAACGTGATCTTCTGTCCAAGACTGCCAGCGCGATTCATCTTGAGTGCGGACAGTAGCTCCTCTGCTTCATCAAGCCGCTGATCAAGGCGGTACTGGTGTGCGACCGCCAGCATTGCGCGTTCCCGAAGTGGCGCAGCCGGCAGACTTTGGATCGTCTTCAGGTAACTTTCCACGGCCATGTCTGTGAATCCAAGTTCCAGACACGCCTCGGCGTGAAGAAACGACCAGTGAGCTCCAAACTGCGTTTCCGGACGAAAGCGGGTCAGCGCCGTCACAAGATCCCGACCCTCACGTTCTCGTCGTAGCGGCAGTAGAGCGGCCCTGAACCGCGCCAGCGACGACAAAAACGCGGCTGCCGTACGATGTTCGCCTGCGTTTAGTTTCTCGCGACGTTCCATCAGAATAGCGTTAGCGCCCTGTGGGTTGGAATCCATCAGGTAGGCCGTGCTGAGCATCAGAGCGGCCGGTGCTTCGAGATTCGTCCCTCTGCAGACGAACAACGCCCTGCCCAACGACGACACGGCCGCAGAAGATTCGCCCTGCTCCAGCTGCAGTCGTCCGACGTACAGGTAGGCACCAATGCGCGCATCGAGGTTTTCCGATGAGGAATCCACGGCCTGCAGGAATGTGACGCGGGCCTCTTCGACCTGCCCCATCGCAAGCAAGCACTTTGCCAGATTAAAGGTCGTCTCTGCTTCCACGACGGACCTGGGTTCAAGCTGCAATTGCAGCTGAAAAGAATGCGCCGCGTCAACAAACATCTCTTCCTGAAACTGAAGTATACCCAATGACACTCGGCTGAAGCTGGCATGATACGAATCCGGAGCCACAACCAGCGCATTGCGCAGAAGTCGTTTTCCGGCAGCTCGCTGATATTCGGCAAGGCCGCCGGCCGGCAGTTCCGTGGAGGCCACAATGCGAATGCTCCCATCCTGATGAGTCCACGTCAGACCGAAGGGAGTACACAGGCCATCAAATAACAGACTCAGTCGGATATCTTCGTTGTGCAGCTGTTGAGTGCGACCACTCAGAACGACCTTTGCCGTTTCTGAGATGTCGCACGTAAAGCCACTGCGTGTGCAGACCGAGTTCATCAGTGCGGTCAGGTCAGACGCCGGTGTATGGACCTTCAGGAAAATACTGTCCGGAAGATTGTCAGTTCTCTGCAGAATCTCGAAAGCAACGGCCTTCACGCTGGTCGGCGGAGATTCACGAAGCAGTTCGGGAATCAGATTCAGCTGCTGATTTGGGTCTGTGACCCAGTCCGGCATGACCATGCCGGTGTCCTGCATCAGATGTTTGACGTTGTCGGGCACGAATGCCTGGCAGTAGGCTCGCCCCGTCACGTGCAGTAGTTCACCACGGACGCGGGGCGAAAACTGCGTTTCGTCCAGAATCACGCGTCTCATCAGGCCGGCCGACAACGCCTCAACACTTCCCATCGCGGCCAGAGATCGAGCTTCTCCAAGCCGAGCGATTCCCGCCCAGGTCAGCGTTGAAAACCGCCTTGAGACAGACTGATACTGATTGGTCGCTTCGGCAAAGCTGCCGGCAGATTCGGAGCACAGGGCAATTCGATAGCGAACCGCCGCTTCGGAGACGCCTTCAACGTGACCCAGCGCAAATTGATAGATACGCAATGCGCGGGAATAGTTGCCGGCTCGCAGCTCTTCGTCGGCCATGGCTACGTGAGCCGCAATGCCCGCGGTTGGCGATGCCGAATCAGCTGACGTATTTTCGTTGGCAAACGCATCATAGACGTCTTCAGGTCGCTCCACGATCGATGGTTCCGCTGCCAGATCATTGTCGGGCTCAAACGGCCGCCTGGCAGTGGTTTCGTCGCCAGCCTGCAGCGTTTCACGTTCACCTGAGGGATTTCCTTCGGCTTGAGGCACATCGACGGTAACCAGCATTCGTCCTGCGAAAATGCCAGCGGCGCACATGGTCGCCCCCATCAACAGCAAGCCCATGCCGCGGATTACACTGCTTTTCGACCTAGCTTTGGCCTCGTCACCCACCGAATCCTCTCCCCGTCTGACAGCAACTCCACGCTGCTTCATCGTTACAATCGCTACAGATTCATCGGCACGCACACTTTGCGAAATGAGACGTTTTTGTCCGCCGGTGCACTGAAATGACTTCGAATTCGGTAGCGGTTGTCCCGGCTCTCTACATTCTGACGCCAAACCGTGTTCTGGATTTCCCTACCTTCGTCTGACGGACGGAACGGGATTCATGCTACTGGCCGGCTGAGTTCGAGAATCGACAATAAGTACGCTCGTACAAACATCGACAGATGGCAGACAATGCCATTTTCAGACTACGGACAGTCGTTGGCAGGGATGCCTAAGTACAAAGCCTTTTTGTAATTCTCGCAGCAGCGTGATG
>JAPYTO010000057.1 GCA_029941865.1 Fuerstiella sp.
ACGGCTACTTGCAGGGCGCGGTGTATCTGCTGTTGCTGAACGCCGACGGCAGTGCGAAGAGTTCCACAAAGATCGCCAGCGACACTGGTGGCGGACCGACTCTGGGCATTGGTGATGTATTCGGAAGTTCGGTAACGTCTTTGGGCGATCTGAATGGTGACGGCGTGGTTGACCTGGCTGTTGGAGCTCCGGGTGATGACGCGGTGTACGTGCTGTTCCTCAGCCGGCCGCCAGGATTTACACTGAGCAAAGTTGCTGCCACCGTTTCCGAATACGGCACCACCACAACGGATTCATTCACGGTCGTGCTGGACGCGAAACCAATGACTGATGTGGTGCTCGACCTGTTGCTGTCAGTGAATCCGGATGCAGCTGTGGACATGACGTCAGTCACCTTTACCAGCTCAGACTGGAGTCATCCTCAGACCGTCAATGTCACCGGTCTGAATGACGTTGTTGATGACGGTGATGAGCAGACCACAATTACCGTGTCTGTGAACGATGCAGCCAGCGACGACGCCTACGACACGCTTGCCGATCAGGTCGTCACCGTTACAACAACGGATGATGACGGTACACCATTGCCTGGCAACGTCGATGGCGATGGAGACTTCGATGCCAACGACTCTTTTCTGGTGCAGCTTGTCCTGCTGTCCGGGACTGACGCACAGATCAATCAATCCAAAGGCATCAGCACTTTGACGGCGGCTGAGATTCGCGCAAAAATCAACAATCTCGGTTCGGCAGCAGACGTCGACGGCGATGGCGATACCGACGCCAACGATGCGTTCCTGATTCATTTGGTGAAACTGTCGGCTACCGACAATCAAATTGATCAGTCCAAAGGCACCAGCCAACTGACAGCTGCGCAAATTCGCACCAACGTCAACAACCTCGGTGGCGGGGCCACCACCCAAACGGTCGTCGCAGGGTCTCAGGTGCTGCGGTCCGTATTGGCTGATGAGCCCCACTCGGATCTGTTCCCGACAGGCGACGATGATCTGCTTCTGTCACAGGTGTCATCACAGGAGACGGCGTTCGAATCCGTCACCGAGTCAATCTGGGAAGACTTCCGGGACTGGATCGATGCCATCTGACGGGACCGGTGACTCAGACCGTGCCGCCAGGTTTTTCCTGGCGACAGCCCGGATTTTCTGATGCTGAAATCGTCTTTGACCGATTTTTCAAATACGATTCAGTGTTCAACGGCTGTCCCCAGAGGGCTGCTTCGACCGAATTTGCAGACAAACCACCGTACGCAAAACACCTGCAGGAACTCTGGTCAGGTAACTTGTGGCATCGTCTCTTGTAATTTCGCCTTCAGACGCGATAGCATGTTGTTCTGCGCACTGGTCACGACACCCACCCCCCTTACCAAGGACCGGAGTTTGCCATGCTCAATTTCCTCGCAAACAGCAAGTCACTCACCTGTGAAGGCACTTCGCGACGTGACTTTCTGAGAGTCGGTTCTCTGGGGTTTGGAGCTTTGACCCTGTCAGATGTTCTTCGCGCGAGAGCCGAAGCAGGGCGTGCCGGTTCCAGCACCAAAGACACCTCCGTGATCTGGTTGTGGCTTGGTGGCGGGCCAACACATGTCGAGACCTTTGATCCGAAGATGACGGCTCCGTCCGAGTACCGCAGCGTCACCGGCGAAGTAAAGACGAACATCCCCGGCGTCACGCTGGGAGGCCACTTCGAGAAAATGGCTCAGGTTGCCGACAGGATGGCATTCGTACGTTCGTTCGCGCACACGAACAGCGGACACGGTGGTGGAACACATTTCGTGATGACGGGTTATGACAATCGCCAGGTCGACAACGGAGGCATGCCGACTCGACCTGCCCTGGGTTCGATCCTGTCACGTGTCCGCGGTGGCAACCATCCTGACACGGGGATGCCGACTTACGTGAGGTTGAATGGAATTGGCAGCGATGGGCCGGCATTTCTGGGCGCTGCCTGCTCGCCATTTGATCCCAATGGCCAGGCCAAACGGAACATGTCGCTGGTTGTCGACAAGCTGCGGCTGGACCGGCGTCGTGAAATGCTTAAAGGCATTGACACGGTGAATCGAGCTGTTGATCGAAGCAGGTTGATGGAAGGTCTGGACGAATTCGAACAGCAGGCGTTTAATCTCGTACTCAGCAAGTCGCAACAGGCGTTTGATCTGAAGTATGAAGACCCGCGCGTGGTGGACCGTTACGGACCTGGCCTGGGTCAGCAGTTACTGCAGGCACGCCGCATGTGCGAAGCAGGTTGCGGTTTTGTGACCATTCAATACGGCGGCTGGGATATGCACGGCAACATTAAGAAGGCTCTTGATGGACGTGCTCCTCAGGTTGACCAGGCGGTTGCCGCTTTGGTGGAAGACATGGGGCAGCGTGGTGTGGATCAGAATATTCTGTTCGTCGTTACTGGCGAATTCGGGCGTACTCCAAAGATCAATGGTGGCGCCGGTCGCGACCACTGGGCTCCTCTCAGCACTCTCGCGATGGCAGGTGGAGGCCTGCAGATGGGCCAGGTCATCGGCGAATCCGCTGAGAAAATCGACGTGCCGAAGACGAAGCCCGTCCGCCCGCAGGACCTGATGGCCACCGTTTTCCACGTGCTTGGCATCGATCGCCGAATACAGTTCGTCAACACGTCCGGCCGCCCCATCTATATGATCGAAGACGGCAGGCCCATCGAAGAACTGGTCTGAGACAGACTCTCGGACACCAACATCCCGTCCAACCAGACGCCCTGCCAGTCGGCAGGGCGTTTCTTATGCTCATCGCCGCGTTGAACATGCGAACATCAGTCAGGACTGACAGGCGAAGACGCGATCAGCGGGCATTCGCCGGGACGGTAACGAACGTCGTCGACCCGCCCGCCCCGGCAATGGCAATCGAACTTCCGTCGCGCGAATAGGTGCCTGCATACAGGACGTTTGGTGCGTTCTCGCTGAAAGCCGGTTTGCCATCACTGACGTTCCAGACCGTCAGGCTTCCCGCCCGTCCGCACGACAGCAATCTCGTACCCGGCTGATTAAATGTCAGTTGATAGACTGCGTCTGCAGGACCATTGAGGTTCTTTGTGACGACCCCGCGATTGGTGTCCCAGATTCGAATGGCCTTCTCAACACCAGCGCCCGCGGCAAAGCCGCCGTCCGGACTAAACGCCACTGCAAACAGCGGCGCTGGCGTCTCGCCTTCCTGCAGTTGTTTCAATTGCCCGCCGTTGGCAACATTCCAAAGTCGCAGGACACCGTCCGCGCCGCCCGAAACCAATCGTTCGCCTTTAGCATCAAAGTTGATTCCGTATACCGCCCCGGTACTGCCGGAAATGGCTCGGACCTGAGTCCCTGCTGCGGTGTCCCAGATGCGAATCGTCTGATCGCCGCCGGCGGAAGCCACTAGTTTTCCATCGGGCGAAAAAGCAACGCCATAGACTGGACCCGTGTGTCCCGGTAACGAATGCGTTGCGACGGGTGATGCGTCCGCCCAGACTGAAATCTGTTGATCAGTTCCGCCTGTGACGATCGTTTTTTCGGGAGCAAAGGCCACGGCGGCCAGAGGCTTTGGGCTGAACAGTTCGCTCAGCAGCGTGGGTTCCGTCGCAGTGGCGTCGTAGATCAGCAGCTTGCCGTCCGCACCAACTGCCACGACACGTTTGTTGTCGAGACTGAAGGCGAGATCCACCACGGACGAACCTGTTTCCACAGTCTGCACCAGCGCTCCGTTGGCATAGGTCCACAGATAAACGCGACCCTGTGCATCAGCCCCCGCAATCTGCTGTCCATCAGACCGCAACGCCAGACGTTTCAGATTATCCTGCGCCCCGGTCAGTTGTCGCAAAGCCGCTCCGTTGACCGTATTCCATGCCTTTGCGGTTTTGTCCTCGCCCACCGTGATTGCCTGGGCTCCATCGGCCGACAGCACAAGGTCGTTTATTCCTTCAGGATCTGCCTGCACAACACGTACGGCCGCAGCCGTCCACAGCCGTCCACTGTTGTCGATGCTGCCCGATAGAATCGTTTTGTTGTCCGCGGCCAGCGACACGCTCACCACGTTCGCTTCGTGTCCTGCGAATCTTTCCAGTTCCAGACCCCTCGCTAAATCCCACAATCGCACAAAATTGTCGTCGGCGGCCGTTACTATCCGTGATGCATCTCCGCCCACGGACACACTCCGTACAGCGACGGGATGCACGAAGGTTCTGACCGCCTGACCATTCGCCAGCGTCCAGGTACGCACATGTTTATCCACGCTTCCCGCAACCACGGTGACTCCATCCGGCGTGACTGCGACGCTGGTGACAGCGTCCAGCGCTCCCGCGAACGCACGCAGCTGTTTGCCATCGGCCAGGTTCCACAGTCGCACGGTCTTATCGGCTCCACCGCTCACAGCCTGTGCTCCGGCGGCAACAAAAGTCACGCTGTTCACTGCACTGGTGTGGCCTGCCAGCGAACGCTGGAAGGCGAGTGGTTGTATCGACAGTGCATCGCCCGCTGCGATGGCCAGTGACAGTCCGTCAGCCAGCCAGTCAAGACTCTGCACGATGTCTGCTGCAGGCACATGTTCCAGCAGCGTTTTGCCCGCAGCATCGTAGATTCGCGTGTTCTTATCTCCTCCGACAGCCAGTCGCGTGCCATCAGCGTTGTATTGAACGCTGTGAACAGCACTCGGCGTCGCGAACTTCTCGGGAGCCGCAGCGGCCTGTCCGTTGGTAACATTCCACTGATAGACCTGCTTGTCAGCACCTCCCGCCGCGATCTGAGTCGCATCCCGGCGGATTGCCAGTGTGAGTAACTCACCAGTGCTTCCCGCGAGCGACTGCTTGAGTTCTCCGGTCGCAAAATCCCACAACTTCACCAACTTGTCGGCCGCGGCCGTGACCAGGCGAGTTCCGTCACCGGAGATTGCGAGTGCGTTTACGCTGACTTCGGCGGCCACGACAACGCGCGTTGCGGCCAGCGTCCACACGCGCAGCGATTTGTCCGTGCTGCTCGATACAAGTGTCCTGTTGTCGGGCAGAAACGCGACGGCTGTCGACGCTGCAGTATGGCCGGCAAAGCGTTCCAATTCCCGGCCGCTGACAACATCCCACGTTCGAATGACCATGTCCGAACCCGCCGTTGCCACTCGCAAACCATCGGCACTCAGGCCAACGCCCCCAATGGCGACCTTGTGTGCAAATGTTTTCTCCACGGCGATGTTGCCGGCAGGAGTCGCCGGCAGCACCCATGTTCGTGCCTGGTTGTCGGTGCTGGTGGCGGCGATTCGTTTTCCGTCCACGCTGATCGACAGTGCCGTCACCGCTGCAGGAACGCCCGTTAGAGTGCCGAGCTGTTTCGCATCGGAAGTCTGCCAGACGCGAATGGTCGTGTCAGCGCCGGCCGTGACCAGCCATGCACCCGTGGGTCCAAAGACAACATCGTTGACGGCTCCGGCGTGGCCCGCAAAGGTCCGCTCAATCGGTTCCTCACCGGCGTCGACCTGGGCCTGAGTGAGATTCGCTTTCCACAGCCGAACCGTTCCGTCAGCACCGGTCGATACCAGTTGCTGCCCACCTGGATGAAAGGCTAACCCCAACACAGCACCGGCATGCCCGGTAAACGTGACGCGGTTTGCGCCATCAGCCATCACCCAGATCCTGATCGTTCCCTGATCGTCTGCGGACGCGACAAGCGACGAGTCGGCGCTGATTGCCACCGAACGACCCGCAGCCGCCAGTCCGCTCAGTTGTTTGATCACCTGACCGGTTGCGATGTCGTAAACGCGCACAACCCTGTCGTTGCCGGTAGACACGGCCAGCTTGCCGTTGCGGGAGACCGCGACTGCATGTACCGCATCACCTGCGACCGGAAGAGGCCTGGGTGGAACAATCGGCAATTGCCACCAGCGCATTGTTCCGTCGGCGCTGGTTGAAACGACGCTGTTTCCCTGGGGAGCATATACCAGTCCTTTAACGGCTCCGGTATGACCGAGCAGCACACCTTCGGCCGCCCCGTTGACGTTCCAGAAACGGATCTCTCCGGACGCATCTCCGCTGACGATCTGCGCAGCATCCGGTCGGATGGCAACTGCTGTTGTCGGTTGCAAATGCCCGGCGAGTGATCGGATCGCAGCTCCGGTGGTGGGGGTGGAAAGACGGATCGACTTGTCCTGCGAAGTGGTGGCCAGAATCTGCCCGTTGGCACTCATCGCCGTTGCAGTGACCGGCATTGTATGGCCGGCCACCGGTTTGGGGGCGATCGGCAGACGCCACAATCGCACTGTGCCATCATCGCCGGCCGACAGAATCTGTTGCTTTGCCGGATGAATTGCCACGGAACGAACCGGCCCCGAATGTCCCAGCAGTTGGCCCAGACCCTTGCCATCGGCGGTATTCCACAAACGAATCGATCCGGTTGCGTCGGCGGCAACACTTAATGCCGAGTCGTTGCTGATTGCCAGAGCCGTGACCGCGCCGGTCAGCCCCGCCAGCGTCCGCACGACTTTGCCCGACGCCGAGTCGAAGACGCGGATCACGTTATCCGCGCCACCTGTCAGAGACAGCCTGCCGTCACGTGATATTGCAACGGCGCTGAGCGGAACAGGGCTGTCCGCCAGCATTTTGGGCGGAATCAACGGCAGTTGCCACGTTTTCAGAAGGCCATCGGATCCGGTACTGAACAGCGTCTGCGCCGTGGGGTGAAAGGCGACACCACTGACCGACCCGGCATGAGCACCGATTTCGCCCAGCGAACTGCCGTCGACGGGATTCCAGATAACAATGCGTCCCTGCGCATCGCCGCTGGCAAGCTGGCTCCTGTCGCCACGCAGATCGATTCGTGTGATCGCTGCGGAATGTGCTTTAAGCTCCTGCAGCACTTTGCCATCAGACCGCTGCCAGACCTTGACTGCGCTGTCGGCCCCGCCGGAAACAAGCCATTCGCCGTCTTTGCTGACCAGAATTTCAGTCAGCGGCTGTTCGTGTGCCGGCGTCTGTCTGATCGGATCGGGGATGAAGACGTCCCACAGCTTGACGGTATTGTCTCGTGAGCCGGAAACCAGCGAGCGGCCATCGCCGCTGACTGCCAGCGAAAGAACCTGCCCCTGGTGGCCGGTGAGCGTTCGCAGTTCGACCCCTGTGGTGGCATGCCACAGCTTAATCGTGCGATCGAAGCTGGAAGTCGCAATGATTCCGCCGTTCGGCGTGTACACGACACTCGTCACTGCGTCCGTGTGCCCGGTGAGTGGTTTCGGCGGTTGCTGCGCCGACAGCGGAGTGATGAACAACGCAGAAAAGGCAGCGCAGCACAGGGCGCGATGATGCGGCAGGCGTGATGACATGATTAGGCTTTGGGAAAGAAAAGGTCAGAAAGGTTCACACGATTGCTCTACTTATCAGCGACCTGCTCGCTTCCCTGCTTCGTCGCGCTGGCCATCTGTTCCGGTTGAGGCGGTTCGAGAGTTTTCAGTACCTGGCCGTTGGTTCCATTCCAGATTCTCAACACACTGTCGTGCCCACCCGCGACAAGCACGGCTCCGTCGGGTGTGACGTCCACACAGTGCATGAATTCCGCGACTCCGCCAAAGTTTCTGATGGTTCCACCGTTCGTCGATCGAATGAATCGTACGATGCTGTCGCCCGACGTCGTGGCTATGTCCGGCGTGTTACCAATAAACTGCAGCGAAGTCACCTGTTTTTTGAAGCCGCCGATCGAGCGAGACTGATCACCGTCTTTGGCATTCCAGATCTTGACCACGCCATCCGCACCGGCACTGGCCAGTACCTGTCCGTTGCCCTGCCAGGAAACGCTTAACACATGATGCGTATGTCCTTCGAATCGACGCAGCAGGTCGCCGCTGGCGACGTCGAAAGTTCGCACGTATTTGTCTGCGCTGCCCGACGCGATCACCTTTCCGTCCGGTGAAAAACGCACACCGTGCACTGTGTCGTCATGAGCGTTCCCGATGGCCTTAATCAAGGCCCCGTCCGAGACGCTCCAGATTCGGATCTGACCACTGCGGGAAGGCTCGCCGCTGCCGGTGGCCAACTGAGATCCGTCGCGATTGAAATCAAGAGCGAGTACGCGATTGACGAGCTGCGAAGGATCTCGTACGTCACCGATGGTTCGGGTCAGTTCCCAGCCGGGATTTACCTCCCATGCCACAGCCGACTTGTCCGTCGAACCACTGATAAGTTCGGCGTCCGAGACATACGTCAGGCAACGGATGGTTCCCTGATGCCCGACAAAGCTGGCGGTGGCCGCGCCGGTTTCCGCATCCCATGTGTGCACCGCCGGGAAGTCACCGCCGGTGGCAAGTTGTCGGCCGTCAGGTGAGAACGCCACGGCATGCTGAGGCTGCTCTGTCTCGGTCGCAGCCTTCTTCGCGTCTTCGACGGCCTTCTGTGCGGCGACCAGTGCTGCCTCAGCCACCGTCTGTTCTTCTTTTGTCGCGGGAACCAATGCCGTCGCGGTCTCCAGTTCACGATCGGCGATAATGCTTAGCTGCGAGGCTGTGTTCTGTGCTGCCAGAGCCGGACGTAATGCGGCCAGCGCGTCGTTATAGGGTTTCTGCGTGGCAGTGACCTTTGCTGCAGCGTCGGTCACTGCTTTCGTGGTATCTGTCAGTGCCTTCGCCGGCGCCGCCTGAGCCGTCCTTGCAGCGGCCACATTTGCCGTCGCGGCAACCAATTCCTGATCGGCTTCTGTCTTAGCCATCGTCAATCCCGGATCGTCCTTCGACTGCTGAACAAGCACCGCAAAACGCCGGGCCTTCGCTGTAGCGAGCGTGACCAGTTTTGCCGTCTCAACCGCCAAACGGTCAGCCTCGGCTTTGCCCAACGACGCCTTCTGCGCTGCACCAGCAGCAGCGATCGCGAGTTTTTCAGCGGCAACTTTCGCTGCGTCTGTCTTTTTTGCGACGGCCGTCTTTTCGTCGACATCCTTGTTCGCAGCCGTCAGGGCGTCAGCTGTCTTCTTTGCGGCAGCAGTCTTCAGCGGCAGATCCTTTTCGGCGGCTTCAAAGTTTCGTTTGGCGGCGTCGCGTCTGGCAGTCGCCGCTGCCTGGCCCTGCGTTAATCGCGTGACTATCGTTTTGGCTCGCAGATCGCCTTTCATTTCCGCGATCTGCCGACCGTTCTGAGTGTCCCAGAGCTTGACCGAATTGTTGCTGCTGGCGGACGCGATCCGCTGTCCGTCCGGACGGACGGCGATGGACTGAACTGGTCCGCCATGATTGAATTGCCGAATCTGCCGCCCGTTGGCGACATCCCAGTGGCGAATCGTTCCATCCAGACTGGCCGAGAAAAGTTGCGCTGCGTTGCTCGGCAGAACGGCCAGCGAGGTTACCGGCTGAGTGTGAGCCGCGAGAGTTTTAACCGCCAGTAACGGCCAGCGCTGTAAACTTCCGTCGGCAGACAGAGTCGCGAAACTTTCTGCCTGCAGACCCAGGACTGCGTGCACTGATTTCGTGTGGCCAACGAAGCGTTGTTCCAGCGTCCTGGTGGCGAATTCAAATGCCAGGACTTCGTTCACCGGCGCGGCTGAGCCACCGATCACACGGGTGCCGTCTGCGGTGAAG
Organism: Fuerstiella sp.; assembly: GCA_029941865.1. Classification (GTDB taxonomy): domain Bacteria; phylum Planctomycetota; class Planctomycetia; order Planctomycetales; family Planctomycetaceae; genus Fuerstiella. The sequence goes on from JAPYTO010000057.1 coordinate 9,552, forward strand.
GCTACTGCCTGAACGGACGCATTGAACCCCTGCAGTGGCGTCGGAGCCGCTGGCTGGCCGTTCGCCGAATTCCAGACTTTGATGATATTGTCTTCGCCGCCTGTCACGAGAAACTGCCCGTTAGGACTAAGTGCTGCGTCGTGAATCGGAGCACCGTGATTGGCGGCAAACGTCTGCTGCCCGTTGGTCGTGTTGAAGCCTCGCAGCGTGCCGTCAAGCGATGACGCATAAACAACCTGACCGTTTGGGTGAAATGCCAGAGACGTCACCGGCTTCGTCAGTCCGACCATGGCTTGCCGGAATCGCAGAGGGCGACGTTCGATACGCTGAGACGTGACTGTCATGAGCGTGTTCACATCCGTCACGTAAACCGCGGCGACCAGGCTGTCGATCGGAACGATCTCCAGCAGTCGGCCGGAAGCTGCGTCCCATGCAGTGGCGCTGGTGGCTGTCGTCGAAACAACCCGCGTTCCATCGGGGCTGAAAGCGACACTTACAACTTCCGACGTGTGACCTTCCAGCGAAGCCAGTTTTTGGCCGTTGTTGAGTTGATAAACACGCACGGTTTTGTCGGCACCCGCGACTGCAACGCGTGCCGAGTCACGCGTGATCGCCATAGCGGACAGCGGCTGCGGGTCCGTGATGACTCGCACCTGCTGGCCGTTGCTGGAATTCCAGATTCGGACCGTTTTGTCCGCGGACGCGGACACGGGCTGATCGCCAGAGCCAAAGGCGACTCCCACAATCGCTCCGGCATGTCCGGAAAAGTCTTTTATTTCGACAGCATCGACTGCGTTCCAGAGCTTGAGCGTTTTGTCCGCTGCTCCTGAGATGACCTGTGTCGCATTTGAATTAAACGCAACCGCCGTCACTTCACCCGCATGTCCGTCGAATCGAACAAGTTCAGGGAACTTGCTGTCGCCAGGATCCCAGATGCGTGCTGACCTGTCGGCGGAACCGGAAACAAGTCGCAGGCTGTCGGGACTGAACGCCAACGATCGAATCGGCCCTTCGTGTCCCAGCAAAGTATGCGTCATCTTTCCTGCTTCAAGATCAAAGACGAGGATTGCCGCGCGGCCGGAGCTGACACCTGCGGTGGCCAGCTGCTTGCCGTCCGCACTCAACGCGACAACGCTCTCGGGCTGTTCGACCGTTCCTTCGATCACTTCACTGGCAGCGGTCTCAGTATTCCAGACCGTAATTGCTCCATCTGCACCACCGCTGACCAGTTGTTTTCCGTCGGCGCGAAAAGCGAGCGACTCAATTGCAACGTTCGAGCCGTGAAACGATTCTGCGGGTTCTCCCGTCGTGTAATCCCAGAGCCGGATCACTCCATCCGTTCCTGCTGTCGCGACAACCGGAATCGGTTCCGAGTTGCTTCCGTCCGGCGGTGTGGCCAGGGGATGAAAAGTCAGGCTGGTAATTGGTGTGCCGGGGACTTTCCATTCTTTACTGACGACACCGTTGAGATCGACAATGCGGACGAGTCCTTCCGCTCCAGCAACACCGATCAGACTGCGATCGGTCGTCGTCGTGGCGGCCGTTGGGCTGGCGGGGATATTCGGTATCGGCGCGGCGAGGGTGGGCGTTCTGTAAATACGGACCAGTTTGTCGTCGCTGATTGCCAGCATTGGCGCGGCGTTCGCGTCGGCACCGACAACCAGTTCGACGGCATTGACTGCAGCCGGGGCGTCCAGACGACCAACTAATTCTCCGCTTTCCACGGACCATGTGCGCACAGACTTATCGAGTGAAGACGAAAACAGATGTGACCCGGCGGCGTTGAAACGCAGGCCGGTCACAGTTGCCTGATGGCCCTGCAGCGTACTGGCTGGTTTGCCGCTGGCCAGATCCCAGAGTTTTACTTCGTTGTCGGCTCCGACGGCGAGCGTTTTTCGGTCGGGGCTGACCGCAACGGCCGTGACTGTTGCGCTGGCGGTTTCGAATTTCAAGCGGAAGACATCGCCAGGCCGTCGCCACAGCTTAACCGTGCGAAACCCGCCTGACGCCAGCATGTTGCCGTCGCGATTGAACGCTAACGACTGCACAAGATCAAGATGAGCAACTCCGGGACGAGAGTCACCGGCATGAGCCTGCAGTGCGGGATCTGTTAACCGCGTGACGATCTGTCCTGTGGGCACGTGATAGATGAAAATCTGATTGGCGCGACTGCAGGCTGCGTACCGTCCGTCGGCCGTTATGACAGCTGCGTAGATCGGATTCACTCCACGTGGCAGCGGTTGCCAGTTGGTCGGCGAAAGTGTGGCGTCCTGGGAATTGCCTTTGGCTCCCTGATTGATCCACAGCCTGATCAACCCCAGCTCCTGTGGTGTCATGGGCACTGCGGCTACGTCGTTGTCAGGCGGAGGCATGACAGGCTCTTCCTGATGTGAAGCCAGTTTCAACAGCAGGCTCTGCGCGGCATTCCCTGCAACCACAGCCGGACCGGTATCGCCTCCCTGCAGTGTCATCTGCGGCGTTTCCAGAATCAGTTCGCCCTGCCGTTCGCTGGCGCTGTGGCATGCGAGACATTTTTTCTGCAGGATCGGAACGATTTCCTGCTGAAAGTCGACCGGTTCAGTGCGATCGATCTTCTCAATCGTGATCGGCTGGGCATGCGTCTGGTCCCACGGCAGCAGCGGCGTCACTATGGCAACGGCAAGCCCCAGCCACGAGAGTGGAAAGCCCCAAACCTGTTTCGTCCTGCCTGCAGCAGGATATCTGTCTATCGTGGATACGTTTTTCACGGTCATTGCTTTTTCGCCTCTACCTTCTCAATCTCCAGCGTGAACGGTTGCTCAAGAGTGAGTGCTTGATTGTTGACACGCATCGTGGCGCGTAATGTGATCTGGTGACTTCCCGGAGTTGCATTGGCCGCAGCTGTGATGGGCAGCTTGATTTGTGTCTGGCCTTTGGGAATGTTCACGTTTTGAATCGATACACCACTGACACCGCGAATGACGGCGGAAAAGTTGACCTGTTCAGCGTATTCGACCAGCCGTGTGATGCTGATCGGCAATTCCGTCTTTTCGCCCTGTTTGAGCTTTGTTGCTTCAGGCAGTGCGGTCAGCGTGATCGGGTATTCGTGGATCCTGATGGTGATTGGAGTCGACGCCGTCCAGAAATTAATGTTCTTCGGTTTCGCGGCATTCGCGGTGTCAGTCGCTCGTTTGTCCGTGATTTTCTTTTCGTCAGACGCAGCTTTTGCGAATGCTGCCGTTTCAACGGCGGCAGCGTCAGTGGTCGCTTTTTTTTCCATGGTCTCCATGGCGGTCGCCTGTGCTTTCTCGAACGTCTGCAGCGCTGTGGCTGCCGCTTTGGTCGCAGCCTGGGTTTTCGCAGCCGCGTCAGTTGCTGCCTTCTGTGCTGCGGTGACGGCGTTTTTCAGCTTCGCATCATTCGGTTTAGCGGCGGCTGACGCTTTCGTCGTCGCCGCAACGGCATCGGCTTTCTTCTGCGCAGCCACGGTGTCGCTTTCGGCTTTCTTCGCCTGAGTATTCTTCTGCTCAGCGGCTTTGACCGCGTTGGCGGCATCCGTCGCGGCTTTGTCGCTCTGTTGCTTTGCTGTGGCCGCGTCTTTCGAAGCCTTGACCGCGTCTGCTGCGACTATGTCCATCTCCTCCTTGCGTTTTTTTGCGGCTTCAGCGGCTTCCGGATTTCGCGAGTAGGAATAGGCGGTCACGAAGGCTCCGGCGTGCACGCTGTACGTGCCCGCCGGTGTATTACTGCGGAGCGTCAGTGGAAATTCGCCGGCAGCGTTGGCGGCGGCAATGGTGACGGTTGTACGCGTGATGTTGGCAGGAAGGTTCTCGATAACGCACTGGACCGGACCTTTATAATCCCCGTTCCGTGTGGCGGTGTAGGGAATTTTCAGGATGCCGCCACGCGTGGTTTCCCAAACCTTGTCGCTCTTCAGTTTCACGTCAAAGGGAGAAACGCCGTCTGTCACCGACAGAACAATCCCGCGACTGACACGTGCCGGCAGGCTTTGTTGAGGTCGTTGATTCGGAGCCAGCATTCTCATGGATGTATTCGTTGTTCCACATCGGGCGACGCGAGTCACTTGGCGACCGGCAATGCTGGCTTTGCCCACGATCTGCAGGGTCGCAATGGCGGGGGCAACGTTGTCGGTGGCTGTCAGGATCAGTGTCGCGACCGTCATGGATGGTCCGAGCGTGACTTCGGAACTGGTCACGCCCGCAGGCATTCCCGTCACCGACAAAATGATCGGCTCCGTCAGGCCATCTCGCCGTTCGGCCAGCACATCGATCGTAGAACGATCTCCCTTGCGGAGCACCAATGCTCCCCACGGATCCTGCGGCACAGCCACCAGGCGGAAATCAGGCTGCTGTTTGCGTACAGCAAGCCGATAGATCAGACGTGGATCGCTGCGCAGCGCACTGAACCCGTCTCGCACACGGACTCGGTACAGCGCATCGACAGGGGCTGTGAACTGATACGACGCGTCTCCCGTCCGCGTATCGAACTGGGCTCGATCCCGCGTGCCCATGTCGTCGACCGTCGGCAGAACCTTCACTTGTTCTTCGCCGTCGTCATTCACGGTGACCTGATGGATGACAAGCTGCGCGTCAGTCGGCAGCCCCAGCCGATGTGAGATCACTTCGATGGTCCAGGTATCGCCCTGCACGGCGTCGAACGAGTACCAGTCATAATCGCGGCGGGGATAGAACTGCCCGGCCACTTCACACGGCGGTATGAGTTTTTGTGCCTGCTGAGCTGTATTGTTGGCCTCGACTTCCAGAACAACCGGGGACGTTGCGATGCCGACACACACAGGATTCGAAAGTGTCGGTGTTCCCTGCACACGATATTCGACCACGTCCATAAAGGCCTGCTCGGGATCCACACGGCCATTCATGGGTTGTGGGCTGGCGGGGTCTGCCGGCAGTGCGATATTGACGGTCCGCCTGTCCAGACGTCTGCCATCGACGGACAATTCGGTGGGCTGACCGCCCGGCAGGTTACGGCCGTAGATCGTATATTGATTGTTCGATCCCGCCGGGCCAGCGGGTGGGAAGACGTAGTCGATATGAGGCATCGGACCAATGGCCAGCCGATAAACATAGTGTGCACCTCCGCGATAGAACGTATCGGTGATTTGCACGAGGTATTCACCGGCTGTTGGAACCGTGAAGTCGATAAACGCCTCCCGGGCATGACCGTTGTCGTTGCTCATCAGCTCGCGGCCCGTGGCGTCATATACGCTGAGGACAGGATCGAGCAGTGAATCAATGCGACGTGCGCGACAGTCGAGCAGGATTCGCTGGCCCGCTTCAGCGGTGAAGCGAAATGAATCGACATCCGTGTTGCCGTTAATCTGACCGTTGATAATCTGCGTCAGCTCTATTTCGGTCGCTTGTCCGAATTCGTTGTTCGGTTCCGTTTCGATCAGTTCCGTCACATTGCTGAGATCGAACACGCGCGGATTGGAAAGTCCATACCTGCCGCGAACACGCACGTCGTACGTGCCAACGGGAACGTTGCCGGCGACGGTGACGACGAACTGATTGGGGATCGGGTGTGCCTCTTTGATGAACGCCGTTGGTTCCGCCATCTTCGGTTTGGCGGTGATGCCGGGATGCGAAAAGTGCAGTTCCGCGGCATCGTCCATGTCGTTCCCGGTGAGTGTCACTTCGACCGTTTTGCCAGCCTGTGTTCCGGCCGGAAAGATGCCATCCAACCGAATCGCGGGCAGCTGGGCAAAGGCTGACTCCGCTGCACATGACAGAACAACCGCGGCGACAGCAAATGGAATGAGAACCACGAAGCGGCACGATTGCGTGATCGTTGTTTGCATCATGTTGCCCTTTCCGGGCGCTGGTCGTTTGGCGGAATCGATTTGGGCAGCGGGATTTTCCGTAGTTCCGACAGCATTCACGTTGACTCGAACGGCCGGTGAGTTCAGCGACCTTCCATTGACGCACTCAGCACATTATCTCACGAACAGAAACTCTTTCGTATTGAAGATGGCCCACAGAATATCTTCATAGGCCTGTTGTTTGTTTTCGTAGCCTTCAATGCGTGAAAGAACGAAGGTCAGTTCCTCGGCGCGCGGCAGGCGTGAGTACGCCCACAGGTACAGCTCGGTGACTTTTTGTGTGTCGGTCAATTCTTCGTCCAGGGCTAACTGGCGAGCGCGACCGTTGCTGTTGGTCAATCGCCCCTGAATGTCGGTCGAATTGAGCAGGTGCAGGGACTGCGCCAGGTTTGCTTCGGCGCTGCGTTCGCATTCGCACGCGCTCGCGGCTTCGGGTTTGCCGAAGACCTGTAGAAAGTAGTCATTGAAGCCGTTGTCCGGCAGCTGTGTGGCACGTGTCCCCACCGGAACACCGCTGAAGCGAGCCGACACGCCAGCCACCTGATTGATGGCATCGTACAGCGGTTCGGCATTCAGACGCCTCGTGTAAAAAGTAGAGAAGTTCTGCGTGTCACGCTCGTTGTACTCATTGGGTTCCGAGCTCAACTGGTATGTGCTGGACCGGCAGATCTGACGAATCACATCTTTCAAATCAAAACCGCTCTGCACGAAATGTGCAGCCAGTGCATCGAGTAACTGTGGATTCGACGGCGGGTTTGTCGCGCGCATGTCGTCTTCCGGATCGACGATGCCACGGCCAAAGAAGTGTTTCCAGTAACGGTTCGCGAGGGCTCTGGCGAAGAACGGGTTTTCCGGAGCACTCATCCAGTCCACCAGATGATGGCGGGGATCTTCATCGGCCGGAATTTCGAGTGGTTCGCTGCCAAGTCCGGCCGGCCTGAGATCGTTGCCCGTTCGAGGATTTCGGGCGACCGCGACACCGTCTTTATGATAGACAGCGTCACGCACGTTATTCAGCGCGAACCTGCTTTGTTTCAGGCCAACCTGTCTGAAGAATGCCTCGAAGCTGTAGTAGTCGTCCTGGCTCCACTTTTCGAACGGGTGGTGGTGACAGCGGGCACACTGAATTCTCAGGCCAAGGAACAATTGGGCGGTGTCTTCCATCTGAGTCGTCGAAGTCGACGCGACCTTGAACCATGCCGATGGCGGATGTGACGCAGCGTCGCCGGATGCCGCAATGACGTTTCGCACAAACTCGTCGTACGGCATGTTCTGCTGGAACGCTCGACGAATCCAGGCGTGGAACCGGAATGTATACGGAATGTCATTTGCATTGACGCGTTTGTTTCGCAGCACGTTGGCCCACTTGTTGGCGAAGTAATCAGCGTACTCGGAACTGTTCAGCAGGCTGTCGATCAGCCTGTCGCGTTTGTTCGGATCTTTGTCTTCAATGAACGTCCTTGCTTCATCGGCGGTTGGCAGCCGGCCGGCGATATCGCTGCAGACTCGGCGAATAAATGTCGGGTCATCACACAACCCGGACGGCGGAATGCCGAGTTTTTGCAACTTCGTAAACACGTGTTTATCGACGAATGTGCGTTCGGGCGGGAGGCTTTTGAATTTGATGCCCAGTGGAATGTCTGCCCGGAACACGGCGACCTGGCTTTGAAAGCGAACCATAATCGCCACGTCACCGGGGATGTCGGATGTGGTGATTCGCCCCGTAGACGTCGCAGCGGCCATCTCTGGTTCGTTCGCCTGGTACGTCGCGATGCGAGTGACATCGCGCGTGGTCCCGTTGCTGTAGTGGGCGATCACAATCAGCTGTTGCCGAGTGCCTGGATTCATTGACCGTGTTTTCGGGAAGACCTCGATACGTTCGATGACAGGATCGTCTTCCTGGCCGTACGGCGTTCCCTGTTCAATCCAGTTGCGGATCAGTTGCCATTCATAGCCTTCCGGCGACAAACGATGACCGCCACCGTGCGGCAGCTTGTTCGATGGCTTTGTCAGCAGCAGGCTGTATTCGGGATCGGCGTGAAATATCCGTCGGCCGCGATCTTCCTTCACAAGGTATTCGTAATCATCCTTCGGGTAGAAACCAAGCAGCGACAGCTTGAAGCCATTCTGTCCGTCAGATTTTCCGTGGCAGCCACCTGCGTTGCAGCCCAGCTTGGTGAAGATCGGCACGATTTCGTTCGCGAAGTTAATCGGCAGTTGCTGATGACAGCGTTCGACAGTGAGCTTCAGCGTTGTCTGCCGGCCGCCTGGTTCGCGTGCGGTGATCGTGGCTGCGCCGTCAGCAAGCGGCGTGACCAACCCTGCGCTGTCAACCTGCAGGATGTCCGGGTTGTCGACACTGTACGTCAGATGATGAGTCAGGTCGTGCGACTGACCACTGGAGTACCTGCCCGTGACGACGACCTGTCGTCGCGCGTTTCTGCCCCGCAGTATGGTCTCGCCACTCTGCTCAAACACGATCTCCGTCAGCTCGCCGGGTGCACCAAGACCGGGAAAGCCAGGCGGAGCCGCCTTGATGCTGTTGCTCGCAGCCAGCAGGACAAGTGTTGTGACGCAGACGCGAATGTAGTCGTTCATTGAGGCTCCTCCTGGAGCATGTCAGCGCGCGTTGGGGGGGAGGTCCAGTATCTGAGCGGTTCCATTATCGGACGCCACAACGATTTTGGAATCGTCAGGCGAGTAGGCGACAGAGTTCAATACGCCCTGAGCGCGTGTCGAGTATAATTCTTTGCCACTGGGAAAATCCCAGACAATCAGGTGGCCGCCGTAGCCACACGAAAGCAGACGGTCGCCGCGGTGATTGAACGCGACTCGGTAAATGTAATCGGGATGGCCTGCCAGCGTGGCCTGCAAAGTGCCGTCGAAAACGTCGTACACGAACACCTTTCGATCGATCCCGGCCGCGGCGACGGTTTTGCCGTCGGAATGCATAGCGACGGTGTACAGCGCGCCTGGAGCGTTAATCTGTTTCAGCTGACGGCCACTGAGCCGATCCCACAGCCGAATTGTGCTGTCTCCGCCGGCGGATACGATCCACAACGAATCCGCACTGAGAGCCAGGCCGAAGACTACTCCCTGGTGGCCACTGAGCGTGCGAATCTGCCGGCCCGTGACCGTGTCCCAGATACGCACTGTCTTGTCGGCACTGGCGGAGACAAGCCTTGTGCCGTCGTTGGTGAAGACCAGGTTGAAGATGCCACCTGCGTGTCCGGTCATGTTGCGCGTCAACACTGGCGAGCTGTAAGCCCATTCGGCCAGCACGCCCGATTCGTGGGCGGCGGCGACGCGTGTGTTACCGGGCAGAAACGCGATGTTCTGAATCTGCGAATCGACGGCGATTTCCTGCAACAGGCTCTGGTCGTTCAATGCGAAGAAGCGGAGCTTCTGATCGGCTCCCGCCACCGCCAGCTTCAACGTCGTTTCGTTGCTGAAGGACAGGGATGTCGCCGCCGCCGGCGTCTTGAACTCAGCCGTTAACGTGCCGTTTCCACTGTTCCAGACAAAGACACGTCCGTCCATAGCGCCGGCGGCGATGTACTGGCTATTGACGGTTGCGGTGATTGACTGCAGCTTCGCACTTTCGGCCGTGAATTCCCGCGACATTTGACCATTGGAAGTTGTCCACTGTTTAACGACGCCATCGCCGCTCACCGTCGCGAGTGCGTTTCCGCCCTGGTACAAAGCTGCGTCGATGATGCTGTTTTCGTGAGTGATGATCGAACGGACAGCGGAAACCGTTGACTGCCTGAGGCCATTGCTGGCGTCGACCGAGATCAGCGTCTTGGAATCGGGCAGAAAGCCGACGGCTTTCGTGGGCCCGGCGTGTTCACGAAAGAACTGCAATTCGCCGCCGTCGTCGGCCTGCCAGACGCGAACCTCGTCGCCAACGGTTGCGGCCAGTCGCTGGCTGTTGGGGCTGAAGACCAGCGATGTTAAATCGTGCTCAGTCGTGTTTACCGTTTGCAGTAACGTCCCATCGGCCGTCTGCCAGAGTTTGAGTTGCTGATTGTCGCCCCATGATGCAACTTTTGAATTATCAACGCTGATGGCAATGTGCCTGACCGGTGAACCGTGCTCGATCGTCCGTACGACCTGGGCGTTGTTCCTGTTCCACAGCCGAATGGTCCCGTCGGCGGACGCTGAAACGATGGTACTGGCGGAAACCCCCAGAGCACTGATTTCGCCCACATGACCTTCCATGCTACGGACGAGCTCGCCTTCTGCGTGTTTCCACTGGTGGATTTTTCCGTCTGTGCCGGTGGATAGAATTGTCGCGGTATCGGCGAAGTCGACTGCCCGCACGGCAGCGTCGTGTCCGGTGTACTTCAGCAGCTCGGGGAATTTGGAGTCAGCGATGTCCCAGACGCGGACCGTCTTGTCTTCCGAACCGGAGATAAGACGCGAGTGGTTGTTGTTGAATGCAAGCGAAGTGACGGGAGCTTCATGTCCGAGCAGCGAAACCACGATCGATCCATCATCGACTTTGCGAACCACAATCGTCGGACGATCATTCAGGCTTCCTGCGGTCGCGATCAGCTGCCCGTCAGCGCTGATGGTGGCGATGTCGACAGATTGTTCTTCGCTGGCGATTGCACGGGGTGCGATAATCGGCAACTGCCAGACTTTGGCCAGACCATCCGATCCGGTCGAAATGATCTGCCGGTTATTCGAGTGGTAGAACAGCGCTGTGACTTCGCCTTGATGCGCGCCGATGGTACCTTCCGCCGCATTGTCAACGGTTCGCCGAAGTCGAATAAACCCTGCGGCGTCGGCGGTCGCGATCTGGTTCCGGTCGGCTCGCCAGGCAGCTGCAGTAACGTCGGCGATGTGACCTTCCAGGACAATCGCATCGTCCTGTTTTTCTGCGTCCCACACGCGAATCGTTCTGTCGCGACTGGCGGAGAGAAAGTACGTGGCTTCGGTGTTGAAGGCGAAAGAAGTTACTGCAGCCTGATGACCGGCAAAGCTTCGCAACGGTTTGGCCTGCGGGATGTCCCACAGCTTGATTGTGTTGTCTCGAGCCCCACTGGCCAGCACGCGACCATTCGGACTGATGGCCATCGCGCTGACGGGGGCAGCGTTTCCGTTTAACGTTGCCAGCTCTTCGCCTGTGATGGCGTTCCAGAGTTTGAGTGAGTGGTCAGAGCTCGACGTGCCGACGGTCAGGCCATCCGGTGTGAAATCCGCCATCGTCACAGCGCCCAAATGGCCGGTGAACGTTTGCGAAGTTTGTGGGCCAGGCTGTGCGGAAACAGTCGTTCCTGTCAGCAGCGTGATCGCGACAATGATTTGCGCGCAGCGGATTTGCATATTCCGGCAGGTAGTCGAGGTGGGATCCTTCAATTGCGGAATGTAAATACTATCCGATGCACTGCACGTCGTAAAAACTCTTCGGGGCCCCGTGATGAATTTAGAGCGAATCGCATAATTCGGCAGAATCGTTCATTTCCTGCGATGTAATACAGGGCGTGACATCTTGACAGCGTTTTCTGACTCACTGGTTCGCGTATCCGGGCCGTGTATATCGCTGCTGTTGAGCGTGAGAATCCGGCGGCCGATGAAACTGTGGGACAGACGAATCCCAGTCAGCGGGGTGATACTGGATGTGTGGTGGACTCATGTGTGCCACTTCCGGCGGGTGCCAGTGCTTCCTTCTTGTTCCGGCAAATGGCATACTCAGCGATGTCTGAACACAAAGGGAGTCGGGTCTCCGAGTAAAATCCAGGTATGACCATCCTGTTGACCGTCGGAATCACTTTGCTTGCAGCAACCACGGATGTCGCGGCAGGCCTGCAGTCGCAGGGAACGGCGGTTGACATCGGTTTGCAGCGTATGCTGGAAAACGATGGCCGGTTGCTCCGAGTTAGTTTACTTATCGTCAAGAACGCCACTGGCTCGTGGCGGCAACAAAACTGCAACCGAAAAGCGTTGTTCGCGGCCACGAAGCAGCGAAATTCGCAGTCATTGGCCCAGCGGCGTCACTGCGGTTCGTTCTGCGTGATGTCGATCTGTATTCGTTTCCGTTCACCAGTGCCAGTCGTAACTTCAAAGGAAAGCCCCTCATGAGAATCTCGGATGTCGGCAGTATGTTCTCAACGGCCGTCGTACTTATCGCGATCATGGTCGGGGGTAGCGACACTGTGAACGCGGCACCAGACGAACAGCCGACGAAGGGGGCCGCGAAGCAGATCGATTTGAATCGTGATGTTTCTCTGGAACTGGTTTATATCCCATCCGGTACATTCAAGATGGGTAGCACACCCGCCGAGCGCGTCTGGGCCACTGGAATCGAAGGTGGTGCCACACCGGGGACGGTGCGCGAGTCGTACGAAGGCGAACATCCGCGTTTGATGCGCGTGAAAGATGGTTTCTGGATGGGACGCACGGAAGTCAGCGTGGGGCAATTCAGGCGTTTCGTGGAGGAATCAGATTATGTCACTGACGCAGAGCAGCCAGGTGGCAGGACACATTGTTTTGATCCGGAGTGGAAGACCACTGCAAAGGCACCGCCGCATCCCTGGAAATCGATGACTGACAAAAGTTGGCGCGATCCGAATTTCGGATTTCCGCTGCGGAATAGCTACCCCGTCGTCTGTGTGAGCTGGAATGATGGGAGAGCTTTCTGCAAGTGGCTGACGAAACGGGAGCGCGAAGGAGGGCTGCTGCCTGACGATCTGGAATACCGTCTGCCTACGGAAGCCGAGTGGGCTTATGCCTGTCGGGGCGGCCGCGAAAGCACCTTCTTCTGGTGGGGAAATGATCTCAGAGACGGTGAAGGCCGGTTGAACATCTCCGCTGTTGATTTCCTGCCCGGTCGAAACAAGATCTGGCCACTGGCCAACGCGCCCTGGAGCGACGGATTTGCCTTTGTGTCGCCGGTGGATTATTACGGGGCAAAAGGCCGGAACGGCTTTGGCCTGGCGGACATGTGTGGCGGAGTGTGGGAGATTGTCCTGGACCATTTTGATCCCCACGGGGGACATGAAGACGTCTATTTTGTAGAGACGAAACCGCGGCCCGTATGTCGTGGCGGCAATTATTTTGACGTGCCCGGCAATGCCCGCTGCGCCGTTCGGCTGGGGCTCGCGCGCCCCGACTACTCAGACTCACGCGACGGTTTCCGGATATGTCTGGGCGTGCCACGTGGCTGAGGAAGTGTCGAGGCCCGATTGTCTTCTTCGACGGTTTCTCAGTCGCGACGGAAAAACCGCATTTTGGCTGACCAATTGATTGAGGTGCCCGCGATGAATCAACAAAGGCTGAATCGCCTGGAGACCCTTCCGGAGTCCTTGTGGCGCACTTGTGTTGTCGTAGCATTGCTCGGCAGCGGCAGCGGCAGCGCGGCTCATGCCGAAGAACCGGCGGTGCTGCCTTACAAAGTGAACGCAGAGGCGGTCTTCAAGGAATTGACTCCGGCATTCTGCTGGTTTCACCCGCGAGTTGCTGCGTTGCCCGGTTACGGAAAGGGCGGCCGGCCTGCGGTTGTGATGACTATTCAGAAACATCTGTCTGTCTCTGATCACTACTCTGGAATGTATTTTCTGCGGACCGACGATCTGGGCAGGACCTGGACCGGCCCAACGGAGATTCCCGAACTCGCATGGCAAGCCGGGCAGAACGACGAAACGATTTCTGTCTGTGACGTGACTCCGGGCTGGCACGTTGCCAGCGGCAAACTGCTTGCCATAGGGATCAAGCTGCGCTACAGCCAGCAGGGGGCACAGCTTCTCGACAAACCGCGTTCTCACGAATGTGCCTATGCCACATATGACCCCAGGACCCGGATGTGGACAAGGTGGAAGTTTCTGGCGATGCCCGAGACCGAGGGAAAATTCTTTCTCGTTTCTCCGGGATGCGTGCAGTGGTTGGTGAATGCGGATGGGACGCTGCTGTTGCCGACCTACTTCAGAGGGCCTGCCGGCGGCGATTACGTCGTCACTGTGTTGCATTGTTCTTTCGATGGACAGGAACTCAAGTACGTGAAGCACGGCGACGAACTGGCGATGGTCGGTGGTCGCGGATTCGCCGAGCCGTCTTTGGCGCTGTTCCAGGGAACGTACTACCTCACGCTGCGAAATAACGCCGCCGCGTACGTCACCACCAGTTCGGACGGCCTGCACTTCAAGCCGGTCAGGAAATGGACTTTCGATGATGGCCAGAATTTGGGCAGTTACAACACCCAGGCCCACTGGCTCACTCATAGCGACGGACTGTTCCTGAGCTACACGCGACGCGGAGCGAACAACGACCATATTACGCGGAACCGAGCCCCGATTTTCGTAGCTCAGGTCGATCCGGAGAAACTCCATGTGCTCCGCCGAACCGAGCGAGCACTCCTGCCGGAACGCGGTGTGATGCTTGGCAACTTTGGCGCAGCAGCGATCACGCCGGGTGAATCGTGGGTCACCGATTCTGAGTACATTCTCAGCGGCACCCCGCACCCCAAAGGAGCCGACGGTACGACGTGGCTCGGGCGAGTCCAATGGTTACAGCCGAATCAGCTCGTGGAGTGAGCGGATGAACAAGAGTCTTTTGGAAAGACTTCTTTCCCTCTGGTGCGTGATTTCGTTTCTACGCGGCCGCGTCAACCGGGTTGCGGGCTTGCCGCATTATCGCACGAACCAGCGAATCGTTCGGTGAGCCACCTGGTCGGAGAAGTTGAGCGTGTAGGGATCGCTGCGGCGGTAGACGACGCGCCCGTCGCTCCGCACCATCAGCCAGCCGAAGTCCCAGCCTTTGCTCGTGTACCGCATGGGCACGTTCGGCTGGACCCGCACAATCGGATGCGAACCTATGATGAACAATTCCTGGTCCGTGTAATAATACGCGGATCCGCCCTGCACGAAAACCTCGTGGTCCGGCGCGCTGTCCTGGTCGTCGCAAAGATCCGCACACAGATTGCCGATGCCGAGCTTGATCGCGCACCCTGACGAAAATGCGTCGATCAGTTCGGCCATCGATCCGGAAACAACCTCGCCGTCTGTGGAGTGCCGCAGCACCTCGCGCCATGTATCGTTGACACAGTAGCGAAACCGATCAAAGTCGTACACGAAGTTCTGGCTGGGTGCGTTCGTGCCCGAATCCCAGTCATCCACCACGTGGTATTTGGGCATGTTCGCCGGCGGCTGCGTCGGCGACGGTCCAGGAGTTGCCTCCGCCGAGACACCATCCAGGTACGGTCGCGCGATTGCCTGAGTACCATTCTCGTTGTACATGAAGAATGACATAGATGAACGCGGGCCGAATCCAATCGGCAGCTCAATCGGCTGTCGCAGGCTCATGATTCCGGCGACCCATGTCTGGTCGACGTGGTACGTGACAGCGAACTCGGCAACCTCGCGGACGCGCTCGTCACTGGGCGAGTCGACATCGATGTGTTCGTTGTGCAGGAACTCGGTATAAATTCGCAGGTCAGCCGCGCGCCCGATCGCGTCCGCCAATTCCGCCGTGCTGCCTGCAACGACGTTTCGGTTCGAATCCAGTTCCAATGCACATCGCCAGGTCGTCATCGTCCGCACTGCTCGTTCTGCATCTGCCAGCCAGCGGGAAACAACTACCCGATTAATTCGGGCATTGGCTGATGGTCGCCGATAATGTAGTGAGGTCGGCCGGACAGATCCACCAGCTGCGTTGTCGCGGCGTCGATGCCCAGTTGCCGATAGAGCGTTGCAAAGACTTCTCGAAAGTGAACCGGACGGGATAGTGGATCTTCACCCCACCGCGTTGTGGAACCGATGACCTGGCCGACGTTCATGCCGCCGCCAGCCAGCAGACCGCCCGCGACGTTGGGCCAGTGGTCGCGACCCGCATTGGCATTGATCTTTGGTGTTCGACCGAACTCGCCCCACACAACCACAGCGACCTCATCCAGCAAACCCCGTTCGGACAGGTCTTCGATCAGGGCCGACAGACCGAGGTCGAACAGCGGCAGAGCCCCGCGGGCTTCGTTGAAGTTGTCTTTGTGCCAGTCCCAGTTGTAGTCGCCCTGCAGCATTCGCCCGAACGGCCAGCGGCTGAAGGCCAGTGTCACACAGCGGGCTCCGGCTTCGATCACTCGCCGCGCCAGCAGAAACTGATCCAGCAGCGTCTTGCCTTCGCGTTCATTGGCGTACCGCGCGTCGAGACCGTATCGAGCTCGTGTGGAGGCGTCTTCCCGACTTAAGTCGAGCGCCTCGGCAAGCCGGGGCGCGGTCAGCACGTCGAACGCCTGCCGATGGAACTCGTCCATGCCGTCTGAATAATTACGATCAACCTTCCGTCGAAACTGGTCGAAGCTGGTCAGCAACGCTCGCCGGTCGGAAAGTCGGTCAAGGCTGGCGCCGTTGAGTGTGATGTTTCCGCGTTCGACGGCCTGGGCCTGGAAGCCGGCATGAGCGGCGCCCAGGTACCCTGGCTGACCGGGATCGGTCCGCATAATAAAACGCGCATCTGGATCAACCGGGGCCAGGTCGACGCAGGCCGGTACGCCACTGACTTTCGGGCCGAACTGCTTTGATAGAACGGCTCCCAGGGACGGCCAGTCACCGGGCGGATAACCGGGTACAACGGGCGAGGACGGCATCGGCGGATGTGACTCCCAGCCGGTTGAACACCAATGCGTGTTATGATCGTTTCTGAAGCCCATCAAAGAACGTAGAAACGTAAGCTTGTCCGCGTTGGCCGCCAGACGCGGCAGCAGCTCACAGATCTCGATGCCAGGAACGTTGGTTGAGATTGGCTGAAACTCACCGCGAATTTCTGTCGGTGCATGCGGTTTTAGATCGTACATGTCCAGATGCGAGGGGCCTCCGGGCAGCAGCACCATGATGATGCCCTTCGCTTTGGCGCTGCCGTTGCTCTGCGACTCGCCCTGCAGAATCTGCGGCAGAGTCATACCTCCCAGACCGAGTGATCCGATCTGCATCCAGCTGCGACGCGATATGCCGTCACAGAAACGCGATTTTGGCCCGGGGATTTGCAACATCGTCGTCCGCCTTTCGACTTCAACGGTCCATTCCAGATTCCACTGATGGTCCGTCCGGTTGGTCGCTGTGCGAAACTCAACCCTAACGTGATTCCTTCATCGGTACTCTGCGTGCGCCCTGTCAGTTATATCCGACCGGCCTGGAAAACCCAAATGTGGTCGACGGAACCTTGTCTGAATCTGATCAGGATCGCCGTATCCGCGTTCCTCAGTTTGACGGCGAGGTGCAAAAAGGGAGTTTCCACGTTTGAATGGCATGACCGAAGTCTTCAGAATCAACGTTATGAAAACACTCATCACCACCGTCATTCTTACCACGTTCGGAAGTTGCTTCAGTGTCGCGACTTCCGCCGGTGCACCTCGGCCCAACGTGATTCTCATTTTCATTGATGACATGGGTTACGGCGATGTCGGATTCAACGGGGCGACCGTTCCGAAGACGCCAAACCTGGATCAGATGGCGGCAGAAGGCATGAAGTTCACCGACTTCTACGTGGGGTGCGCGGTCTGTTCAGGTTCACGAACCGCGCTGCTCACGGGGTGTCACTATCAGCGTCTCAGTATGAACGCAGTGCTGTTCCCCAATAGCGCCCGTGGGCTGCATCCCGATGAAGTGACTCTGGCCGATATGCTCAGTGACGCCGACTACCGAACCGCTTGTGTGGGCAAGTGGCACCTCGGCCATCTGCCGCCATGCCTGCCGACGAATCAGGGATTCGATTCTTACTGGGGAATTCCGTACAGCAACGACATGTGGATCGATCCCGCCAACCAACTTGCCGATGACATCGTCATTCGGGAAGGACTGACGCTCGCGGATCTGAAAGCCGGGCACAGGAAAAGAAATGTTGTGCCCATTCTTCGCAACGAAGAGGTCATCGAATATCCCGCCGATCAGACGACGATAACAAAACGCTACACCGAGACTGCGATTCGTTTTATCAATGCGAATAAAGAAGAACCATTCTTTCTGTATCTGCCGCATACCATGGTTCATCTGCCGCTGGCGGTGTCCCCGGCTTTTGACAATCCCGATAACACACTCATCACCAATGCCATCGAGGAAGTCGACTGGTCAGTGGGCGAGATTTTGAAAACCGTCAAAGCGACAGGCATCTCCGACAAGACACTTGTGATTTTCACAAGTGACAACGGAGCTGCAGTCGGTTCCTCACTGCCGTTGCGGGCGAAGAAAGGCAGCGTCTATGACGGAGGTATTCGCGAGCCAACTTTGATGTGGTGGCCGGGAGAGATTCCCGCAGGTTCCGTCTGTTCAGAAGTGGCAGCATCCATCGACATGATGCCGACCCTGACCGCACTCTGTGGTGGCAAACTGCCCGAACGGAAGATCGATGGCAAGGATATCTGGCCCTTGATGAGCCATGCTGTTGATGCAAAAAGCCCGCATGACGCTTATGTCCTCATGCATGGTCCCGGCACCGTTCGCTCCGGTAGGTGGAAATTTTATCCCTGGCAGGAAGGCAAGGGCGGACAACGTCGCGATAACACCGGCAGGAAACCGTCGCCCCATCCGGTCCAGCTTTACGACACGGTGGCGGACATCGGCGAAACCACCAACGTTGCCTCCGGGAACCCTGAAGTCGTGCAGCGTCTGCAGGTCGCATACGATTCTCACGTCGCAGAAATCAAAGCGAACAGACGACCCACCGCCGAATTGGTCAGGCCCAAAGACGCTCTGTCGCCCCAACGTCCTGGCAGGCAAAAGAAGAAACCGGCTGCGAAGAAAAAGAACTGATAGGCACCGCGTTCTGGCTTGTGTGCTGTATACGTCTCCGATGCGAGTGTTGTGGGCCGGACCGAGCAAGCCAGGGTGGCTGCCGGAACATCGGCCTTTTCATTTGCGTGGATCGTCGGTCAATGTGTTCCGCACGATAATCCGGCTTGCGCTGTTCCGGCATTTAAACCGGCCTCGGTCCGGCCTACTCCGACCGGGTAGCAGGGTTGCTTGCAACCAGTGTTGCGCAGCAACAAGAGGCCTGTTGTGCTCTCCAGCGACGGATTGTCGGAAGATCGTTCTGTCACAGCCTCCTGTGCCTGCGGCACCCAAAGGTTGCGAGCAACCTGGGCTACCCACCAGGGTCGCGCTTGCAGGCAAAGGGGGCGACTCTGCTCCTTTTCGGCCTGCAACTCACGAAAGGCCGCTCTAAAACTGCACCGTCTGTCCGCGACCGGCGTCTTCGGCCAGCTTCAGCACTTCGGCTGCGCAGGCGAGGTCCTGAACAGCGTTGCCGGCTGACTTGAAGACGGTGATCGGGCGTTCTGCCCTGTAGTTTTTGTTGACAACCAGTTCCCCCAGTTCGGCGGGAGCGAAATCGGACGGCAGCCGTCCATCTTCCATCAGCGGCAACAGCTCGCCGGATTCCCGCAAGCCCGCTTCGCGTTGATCAACGACAACTGTGGCACGCAGGATTGTGGCGGGTGGGATTTCTGACCGGCTGGGGCCGAGCGATCCGATCGCGTTGATGTGCACTGCATCAGCGATTTCACGATCGGCAAACACAGGATTCGGACTGGTCGTGGCCGTTGTGATGATATCGCATTCTGCCAGCACGTCACGATTCGGGGCCGGTATCAGTTCACCGTTGTTGCTCAGTCCGGCCATTTCTTCGCTGAATCGAATTGCGTTTTCTTCGTGACCGGAAAAGACATAAACCCGTTTCAAATTGCGGACGCACAGCATCGCTTCCAGTTGATGTCCGGCCTGTCCTCCCGTACCGAACAGCGCAGCAGTGGATGCGTCTGGTTTGGCCAACAGGTCCGTCGCCAGACCGGTGGCGGCTCCTGTTCGCAGCGACGTCAGAAATCCGGCTTCTAACAAACCCACCGGCATGCCGGTCTGGCCATCATTCAGAACGATGATTCCCGGTGTTACCGGCAGTCCTTTGTCTGCGTTGCCCGGGAATACAGAGACCACCTTCGCACAAAACAGACTATGAGCGGCGGACCACGCGGGTTTGTACAACACCGTTCCGTGGTCGTTGGTCAGAGTGGTGCGGATTGGCGATTCTATTCTGCCGGCCGACAACGCCGCGAACGCATCCCGCATCAATTCAATGGCCCGAGGCATCTTTAACAACTGCCGGACATCATCCTGCGTGAAAATTCGAACGTCCATCCGGTCCCCTTCAACAAATCAGTCAGTGATTCCGAGCTTAACAACTGTAAACATGAATTGTCGCTTCGATGTCCCGGATATTTTGGCGTGACGAGTGACTGCATAGTGAATGCCGTCCTGGCAACTGCCATGCGGTGGGTGGCCGGTGGTTAGAGGGAGGAACGAGTGAGACCCCGGGGCCGGCAGCGCCGGTTTGATTTTCCTCCGCAAGCTCAGTCCAGCCGTCCAGATTGGTACCCATGTAATTCGATCACATTCCGTGACTTTTCTTTCCCACACAATTCTGCTGGGTCATGTTGTTCGACAGGACGCGAAGGACGTCTTATGCTCGCCAGCCGAACGAAGAGGATTTGCGTCGAGATGGCCTCCTGTTCGACGAAATGGACAGATGTGGCATGAGTCAGTTTCGGATGGGGTGGAATGCAGGATCTAACGAGAATCGTGTTGGCCGTGTCGTTTCTGGCTGCTGGGCAGCCGTTGGCGTCGGCCCAGTCGCTGTTACAGAAATTAAGAGCGGAACCCACCGCTGATCTGATTCAGGCGGCACAGGAATCCGGTAACGCCGTCCGCGGTGCGATTTTGTTTCCTTTACAAAAACCAGGCTGCGCCAATTGCCACGTTGCGGGCAACAGGATGCTGCTGGGACCGGATCTCACGCGGTTGGGCCATCCGGTAACAGATGAGTACCTGGTCGAAGCGCTACTTAAACCGTCCAAAGTGATTCTCAAGGGATTTGAGACGGTCACTGTGATCACGAATGCCGGCAAGTCGTTATCCGGACGAATCGTCGAACAAAGCCCCGCCACAATCGTACTCCGCGATACGTCTCCGGATCGTCGGCTGATCACGCTGGCATCGACTGATATCGATGAGATTGTGCAGAACAAGGTGTCGTCGATGCCGGACAATCTGATGGACCAGTTGAAGGATCGACAGCAGTTCATTGATCTGCTCCGCTACGTGATGGAGATTTCCGCGTCCGGTACAGCACAAGCCGCGGCGCGGACGCATTCCCGGGGCGGCGGCACTATCAGTCAGGAGCTGCAGGGGCTGGTGCTGTTGAAAGAGTTTAACTGTTCCAGCTGCCATGCAGACGATGGCGCAGAGTTTTCCGTTCCCCCGAACAGTGGTCCGAATCTGGCGTGGTCCGGCGGTCATCTGAATCCTCGCCATTTGCAGGACTACATTGCAGATCCGGTGCATGTCAAACCGGGGACAAAAATGCCGGACCTCCTGGCAGGGTTGTCCACCCAGCAGCGGCGCAGTACGGCTTTGGAACTGACTCATTATGTGACCTCGTTGAGCGACCATTCATTCGCCCATCAACCAGTGGACAGCGCAGCAGCTGCGCGCGGTCGCGAGTTGTTCCATTCTGTCGGCTGTGTTGCGTGTCATTCGCCGCGAGATGGTGCGGGACAGGAAGTGCTTTCGGAATCATCAGTGGCTCTGGGATCATTGGAAGACAAGTATGGCGTCGTTGGCCTTGCAGAATTCCTTAAGGATCCACACGAGGTCCGATCTGGCGGCAGGATGCCCAGCCTTTCTTTGACGCATTGGGAGACCCTGGACATCGCGAACTACCTGCTTGTGCAAAGTGCCGACTCGCCGGCAACATCTGAGCCGTTCACTCGGGATCCGGCACTTGCCGAAAAGGGGCGGACGCATTTCCAACGTCTTGGATGCGCCAGATGTCACGAAAAGGAACAAGGCAACAGCCGTTTTGTGCAACGTCCGTTATCGGAGCTTCGCACGGATCGGGGATGTCTTTCCGAAAGCGATGGTCCCTGGCCACGATTTGCTCTGAACACTTCGCAGCGGCAGGCCATCCGTGCGGGGCTTGCCCGTGAGCCACGGACATTAAACGACGAAGAGCATATCTCCGTCATGCTGACAGCATTTCGCTGCCTCAACTGTCATCAGCGTGATGACCTGGGAGGTGTGTCGCCGGAACGCAATCCTCATTTTCTCACTACGAATCCCAACCTCGGCCCGCAGGGAAGAATTCCTCCGACATTAACGGGAGTGGGTGCCAAGCTGAAGCCGACCTGGATGCGCCAGGTCCTGCTGGGGGGGCGCACCATTCGACCTTATCTCAAGACAAGAATGCCTCAATATGGCACCGAAAGTCTTGCGGACCTGGTCGAACTGCTCGCACGAGCTGACCAAATACTCGAAGGGAGGTACGCCGAGTTTGACGACCAGAAGGTCATGAGAACAACGGGGCATGAAATGGTTGGTACCGGCGGCTTGAATTGCATTGCCTGCCACACGTTTCAATTAAAACAGGCCGCGAACATGCCGGCCGTCGACCTGACAGAGATGTCCGAACGACTGCACAAGTCGTGGTTTTATCGCTATATGC